>DASQVF010000032.1:0-2045 GCA_035640915.1 Propionibacteriaceae bacterium | reverse complement strand
CGGCCGCAATCCAGCCGACGACCGAGAAGCCGTTGCGGCCTGCCAATGGTCTGCGCCGCGGCCTTGCCGTGGCGCTGGCCGCAGTCGTCCTCGGCGGAGTCGGCGTGGTCATCGCCCTCCGCAACGGCGAGGAGGGGACGGGCAACCCGCCGGTGACCTCGGCCCCGCCGACCGCCTCCACGCCGGTGCCGACTCCGTCGCCCACGCCGACACCACCTCCTGCGCCCCCACCCAAGTGGCAGCGAGGGACCGTCCTGCCTGAGCCGCTCGAAGCAGCCGGAGTCACTGTGTTCGGTGATGCCGTCTGGGTCATCGGCGGGAATGCGCCCACCGCTGGTCGCCCGACTCTCGACAAGGTGTGGGTCCACAAGAACGGCTGGCAGCCGGGCCCAGAGCTACCCGTGCGGCTCGACAGCATCGCGGTCGCCAATGACGGCAAGCGACTGTTCGTCGTCGGCGGACAGACCTCCGATTCAGAGGGCGGGAACAGGAAGGTCAGCCGGGACGTCTGGGTCCTCGACGGTCCCGATGATGGCAGCTGGCGAAGGCTCAACCGGCTCCCAGAAGGACGGGCGGGTGGTGCCGTCGCCTGGGATGGACAGCGGCTGGTCTTCGCCGGAGGCGTCAACCGCCAGGACCTGAACGGCGACGGAGAAGCGGAAAGCGTCAATCAGGCCGACGTGTGGGTCTGGGAGGGCGAAGACGAGTGGCGGAGGATCGGCCAGTTGCAGAGCAAGAGGGAGGACCTGGCGGCGGCCAGCGACGGCAACGGCCGGGTATGGTTTCTCGGCGGTGCGGATGTTCGGGGAGAAGATGGCCGGGTGGCGTTGGGCGCTGTGGACCTCGTGGAACGGGACCGAATCACCCCACTAGCCGATATCGATCCGGTACGAAGCAGTCCTGCAGTCTGGCTACCGGACCGTGGCGTCTGCCTGTTCGGCGGGGTGACACGCACCGAAGCCGGGACGAACCCCTCGACGAACAAGGTGGTCTGCGTACCTGGAACTGCGAGCCCGTCTCCGACCATCCGGCCATTGCCACCGCTGACCCTGCCAAGGGCCGGCGCGGGTGCCGCGGTGCACGGCAAGACGATATGGCTGGTGGGCGGGTTCGGACCGGAACGGAAGGACGGGCCGGTCCAGCCCGGGCTCCCGAACGTTGAGATCCTGGTCCTGTGAACCTGCCCCGTTACCGGTTCCGCGGTCCCTGCTGTTTCCGCGCGCTGGACGTGCCGAGCAGGACGAAGGAGGTAGGCCTATCCGCCTCCCCCGCACCCGTAGCGCCCGAACGGCTGATGCTGAAAGCGGCGCCTACTCGCCGTCGGGACGGGTCCGGTTCGGGTCCAGCGGGATGCCCGGGCCCATGGTCGTGGACACCGTGATCTTGCGCAGGTAGCGGCCCTTCGCGGCACTCGGCTTGAGCCGCATGATCTCGTCCATAGCCGCGAAGTAGTTCTCGGCCAGCTGCTGGGTGGAGAAGGACGCCTTGCCGATGATGAAGTGCAGGTTGGCGTGCCGGTCGACCCGGAACTCGATCTTGCCGCCCTTGATGTCGGACACCGCCTTGGCCACGTCGACGGTCACGGTGCCGGTCTTCGGGTTGGGCATCAGGCCGCGCGGACCCAGGGTCCGGCCGAGCCGGCCGACCTTGCCCATCAGATCCGGGGTCGCGACCACGGCGTCGAAGTCCAGGTAGCCGCCGGCGACCTTCTCGATCAGCTCGTCGGCGCCCACCTCGTCGGCACCGGCGTTGCGAGCGGCCTCGGCCCGGTCACCGGTCGCGAACACCAGCACCCGGGCGGTCTTGCCCGTGCCGTTGGGCAGGTTCACGGTGCCGCGGACCATCTGGTCCGCCTTCCGGGGGTCCACGCCGAGCCGCATGGAGACGTCGACCGTCTCGTCGAACTTGGCTGCGGCGTTGGCCTTGGCGAAGTCGAACGCCTCAACCGGCGAGTAGAGCTTGTCCGCCTCGACCTTGCTGGCGACGGCGGCATAGGACTTGCTGCGCTTCATGGACTGGTTCCTTTCACCAGGTGTGGTGCGGGC
>DASQVF010000031.1:0-4209 GCA_035640915.1 Propionibacteriaceae bacterium | reverse complement strand
CTTGATGTTGTCGAAGTCGATGTCGTCCAGCTCCGCCCCCCACGCCGGCATCGGCTTGCGGCCGAACAGCTTGTGGCCCTTGAGCCGGAGGTCGAGCATCCACTGCGGCTCGCTCTTCAGCCGGGAGATGTTCGCCACGATGTCCGGGGTGAGGCCCCGCTGCGCCGAGGCACCGGCCACGTCGGTGTCGGCCCAGCCGTACTCGTAGCGCCCGAGGGCGGCGAGGTGCTGGTCCTGGGTCTGCCCGGTGCCGACGAAGGCGGTCGTCGGGTCCTGGGTCTGGGTCATGGAAGGTTTGACCTTTCTGAGTTATGCGGGCTGAGCTCGTCGAAGCTCCGCCCTTCGACAGGCTCAGGGCTCATTCGCGGGATGTGAGTGGTGCAGACGCCGTCGCCGTGGGCGATGGTGGCCAGTCTCTGTACATGAACGCCCAGCAGCCGCGAGAAAGTCCGGGTCTCGACCTCGCAGAGCTGCGGAAACTGCTCGGCGACATGCGCCACCGGGCAGTGGTGCTGGCACAGCTGCTCACCGCTGCCGGCCGGAAGGGTGCTGGCGACGTAGCCGTCCTCGGTCAGCGCCTCGGCCAGCGCCTGAGCCGGGGTCACGTCCGGTGCCGCCGCCGCCAGCCGCTCCCGGTAGCGCTCCTCCACGGCGGCGATCCGCTGCTCGGCGAAACGGGTCACGGCGTCGGGGCCGGCCACCTCGGCCAGGTAGGACAGGGTCTGGTTGGCCAGGTCGTCGTACGCGGTGTAGAAGCCGGCCCGGCCGGCGTCGGTCAGCGCGAAGACCTTGGCCGGTCGGCCACGGCCGCGGGCGCCGTAGACTCGCTGCTCCCGAGCCTCGACCTGACCGGTCGCCAGCAGCGCGTCCAGGTGTCGGCGGATCCCCGCCGGAGTCAGGCCGAGCCGCCCGGCCAGCGCAGCCGCGGTCGACGGGCCGTGCTCCAGCAGGGAGCTGGTGACCCGGTGCCGCGTCGAGGCGTCAGCCTCGCCCTCCCGGACGCGCGAGGCGTCAGCAGCCTCGCCCTGGCGGACGCGTGAGGCGTCAGCCTCAGCGGCGACCGATGCGGTTTTCACAACACCAGTGTGCGCTTATTCCAAGAGGCCGTTCAAGGAAGGGCAGCCTTACGCGAGGTGCTGTCCCTCACAGTGAGTCACGGATCGGCCGACCTTGGATGTCCTGAAGCGGGGGAAGCCGTTCGTCTCCTCTACAGAGCCAGGCAGGCTGGCCCTACCGACAAAGGAGCAGCTCATGACCCAGTACGTGGCCCTCACCTACACCCGCGACGTCGACTGGTCGGCGCCGGAGCAGGCCGAGGACATGCTCGAGTACAAGCGGTTCGGCGATGAGCACGCCGCGCAGATCCGTGGCGGCGACGTGCTCTATCCGACGAGCACCGCCACCACGGTCCGCGTGACCGGAGCACGTGGCGGCGACGTCGTCACCACCGACGGCCCGTACGCGGAGACCAAGGAGGCCCTCACCGGCTTCTACCTGCTCGAGGCCGACGATCTGGACGAGGCGATCAAGATCGCGGCCGACCTGCCCGCGGCGTGGGACGGCGCGGTGGAGCTCCGGCCGGTGATCCGCCTCTGGGCCGACCGCGCTCGGTGAACCCCCAGGACCGGCTCGCCGAGGTGATCCGGATCGAGGGCGCCCGGTTGCAGGCCACCCTCGTCCGGGCCCTCGGCGACTGGTCGCTCGCCGAGGAGGCCGTGCAGGAGGCGGCGATCGCGGCCCTCCGGGACTGGGTCGCGCACGGGCCGCCGGACCAGCCGCGGGCGTGGCTGACCGCCACGGCCCGGCGCAAGGCCATCGACATCCTGCGTCGAGAGCGGGCGCGGGGCGCCAAGGAGCAGGCAGGAGCGGAGCTGATGGAGCTCAGCCGGCCCGACGAGCCGGTCGAGTCGGTCGGGGACGACACGGCCTTCGACTCCGACATGCTCCGGCTGATCTTCACCTGCTGCCACCCCAGCCTGGCGCCTGATGCGCAGCTGGCCCTGGCGCTGCGCACGCTCTGCCAGCTGTCGGTGCCTCAGGTGGCCGCGGCGATGCTGACCAGCGAGGCGGCGATGGCCAAGCGGTTGACGCGCACGAAGCAGAAGATCACCGTCGCCCGGATCGGGTACCGGGTGCCGGCCGACGCCGAGCTTCCCGCACGACTGGCGACTGTGTGCGGGGTGGTGCACGCGCTCTACACGGCCGGCCACGCGCCGCTCACCGGCGAATCGGTGCTGGACGTCGACCTGTGCACCGAAGGGCTGCGACTGGCCAGAGAGCTGCACCGCCTGCTCCCCGACGAGGCCATGCCGTCCGCGGTGCTGGCCCTGATCCTGTTCACCGAGGCCCGCCGGCCGACCCGGACGGACCAGCACGGCGACCCGGTGCTGCTGGCCGACCAGGACCGGACCCGGTGGGACCGCGCTCTGATCATCGAGGGCGCCGCACTGCTGGAGCAGAGCCTGCGCCGCACCGCGGGTCTGGCGGATCCGTACCAGCTGCAGGCGGCCATCGCGTACGAGCACGACCGAGCGCCCACGTACGCCGACACGGACTGGTCGGAGATCGTCCGGCTCTACGACCTGCTCATCTCGGTGGCGCCGAGCGGGCCGGCGGCACTGGGCCGAGCGGTGGCCGTGGCCGAGCGGGACGGAGCGCAGGCGGGCCTGACGGCGTTGGGCGACCTGCCGGCGGGCCAGCGGCGGGAGGCGGTGCGAAGCGAGCTGCTCGGCCGTCTCGGGCGCTACGCCGAGGCGGTCGAGGCGGTCACTGCCGCCCTCGCCGCGGAGGCCCCGGCGGGCCAGCGGCGCTACTGGGAGCGGAGGCGGGCGGAGTGGCAGCAGGCGGCGGCGCGCTCGTGACGTCTCCTCGATCGGCTGAGTTCCCGGGGAGTCACGCGGCCGCCGGCGGCTGAGCAGCGGTCGAGCGGCGCGCCGCCACCGTCTCGCCCAGCAGGGCGAGCGCGGCCTCCTGGTCCTCCTCGGGCAGGCGGCGGAAGAACGCGGTGGCGTTGAACACCGGCTGGGTCCGCCGGGCCCACCAGGTGCCGATCAGCGCGACCCCGGCCAGGACCGCCGTGGTCAACACCGCCGCGGCGATGCTGACCGCCATGCTGAAGCCCGGCAGCGGTCCCCAGATGGAAACGTGCAGGACCCGCAGCATGCCGTACAGACCCATGCCGAACAGGATCCAGCGCCGCCGCCGCTCACCCAGCCGGTGCCCCGCCACCACGCTGAGCGACAGCGTCGCGACCAGCACCAGGGGCAGCGTGACCACGGTGGTCATCAGGGCACTGGCCCGGACCCACTGGGTGGGGTCGCCGCCGGCCACCCGGACCGCCTCCTGGGTGGCGTTCACCACGGCGTAGCCGATCACGCTGTCGACGAACACGACACCGAAGCCGAACAAGGACGCGACCAGGATCTTGGAGGCCACCTGCCGGCCCCGGCTCAGGGCCAGCAGGTCCTGGCGCCGTCCCCGGGCCCGGCGTTGCTGGATGCCGTCCATGATCAGCGGCGCCGCCCCGGACGCCGCACCGGCGGCCTGGGAGGCGAACTCGCCACCCCAGCCGATCACCCCGAAGACCGCGCTGACCGCCACCGCCAGTCCCAGGCCGAGGACCAGCGCGACGACCGATCTCAGGTAGCCCACCTTGTCCGGCGCGGGCGGCGGCGGTGACACGTGTTCCTGGGTCTGCTCCCAGCTCGTCGACACGGCATCATTGTGGCGGACTGCGGGTTGGGGTCCCATCCGCGAGAATGAGCGGGTGAAGCTTCCCGTGATGCCTCCGGTCGCGCCGATGCTGGCGAAGTCGGTGCCCGACATCCCGGAGGGCGACCTGTCCTTCGAGCCCAAGTGGGACGGGTTCCGCTCGATCATCTTCCGCGACGGCGACGAGGTGGAGATCGGGTCCCGCAACGAGCGGCCGATGACCCGCTACTTCCCGGAGGTGGTCGAGGCGGTGAAGCGGAGCCTGCCGGAGCGCTGCGTGGTCGACGGGGAGATCGTCGTCGTCGTGGGCGACCGGCTCGAGTTCGAGGTACTGCAGCAGCGCATCCATCCGGCGGCCAGCCGGGTCAAGCTGCTGTCGGAGGAGACGCCCGCCAGCTTCATCGCCTTCGACCTGCTGGCCGTGGACGACGTCGACTGGACCGGCCGGCCGTTCGAGGAGCGCCGCGCAGCCCTGGAGCAGGCGCTGTCCGGCGCCGA
>DASQVF010000030.1:0-2887 GCA_035640915.1 Propionibacteriaceae bacterium | reverse complement strand
CGCCGTCGGCGGTCTGTTGCCGTGGCTGCGAGGGCCGCTGCCGACCCGGCTTTCGGCCAAGGTGGTCGCCGCGATCCAGGGCATCGTCCTGGTGCTGGCGGCGTCCGGGCTCGTCCCATCGCCCACCGCGGCCGGGCTCGTCGCCATCGCCCTGGGTCTGCTGATCTGGTCCTTCGGTCACGACGTCGTCTGGCTGTGGCGGCGACGGAGCGGTGCGGCGTATCCGGTGCTGTCCGACCAACGCGGCGCCGACCTGGCTGGGTCGGCTTCGCCGCTCCCGTTCCGGAAGCGCTCGGCGGTGCTGACCGGGCTCGCTGCCGCGCTGCTTCTCGCCGCGCTGGTCCTGACCGGCCGGCCGGACGCGCGAGGACCGGCGGCGCTGCACCTGCCGCTGGAGGCGGTGCTGGGAGCGGCTCTGCTGCTGGTCCTGCCGGCCCGGGCGGGCAGAGTCCTGGCCACCAGTGCCGGCGCGCTGCTCGGCGTGCTGACCGTGCTCACCGTGCTGGACCTCGGCTTCCTCAGTGTGCTGTCCCGGCCGTTCGACCCCACCGCGGACTGGCATCTCGCCGACTCCGTCCTCGATCTGCTGACCGGATCACTCGGTCGCACCGGTGCGGTGGCCGCGTTGGTCGGGTTCCTGGCTCTGGCGGCCGCCCTGCTGGTCGCCGTAACCTTCGCGGCCCGCCGGGTCGCCGGCGTGGTGGTGCGGCGGCGGGCGCTTTCCGGCACGGCGCTCGCCGTGCTGGTCCCGGTCTGCGTCGTCTCCCTCGTCCTCGGCGCGGGGTTGGCGCCCGGTGCGCCGGTCACCGCCGCCGGCGCCGCCGGCCAGGCGCTGGAGCGGGGACGCCGCCTGCTCGCCGTGCCGGGGGAGCAGCGGGCCTTCCAGGCCACCTGTGCGAGCGACCCGATGAGCGGTGTCGCCCCGAGCCGGCTGCTGGCCGGCCTACGCGGCAAGGACGTCGTGGTCGCGTTCGTGGAGAGCTACGGTCGATCCGCGCTCACCGCCCCGGACTACGCCGGACCGATGGGCGCCACCCTGGACGCCGCCACCCGGCGGCTTCGCTCGGCCGGGTTCGGCACCCGCAGCGCGTACCTCACCTCTCCGACCTCGGGCGGGGGCAGCTGGCTGGCCCACGCCACCTTCATGTCCGGACTGTGGGTCGACAGCGAGCGGCGGCACTCGACCCTGATGGCCAGTGACCGGATGACCGTGGTCAGTGCCTTCCGACGGGCGGGCTGGCGCACGGCCGCGGTCAGGCCGGGCAACACCGAGGACTGGCCCGAGTCGCGCTTCTACGGCTTCGACGCGGTCCACGACTCCCGCAGCTTCGGCTACCGTGGGCCGGACCTCGGCTGGGCCAGCATTCCCGACCAGTACAGCCTGTCGGTGCTGGAGCGCGCCGAGCACGGTCGCGAGTGGCGGCCACCGCTGTTCGCCGAGATCGCGCTGGTGTCCAGCCACGCCCCGTGGCCGATCATCCCCGACGTGATCGACTGGAGCCGCGTCGGCGACGGGTCGGTGTACGGGTCCATGACCACCGGCGAACCGGGCGACGCCATCTGGACCAAGGGCACCCCGGCGGTCCGCGCGGCGTACCGGCGCTCCCTGGAGTACTCGCTGAACAGCGTGGTCGCCTGGGCGGAGACCTACGGCACGGAGGACACCGTGGTGATCCTGCTCGGCGACCACCAGGGCGCGCCGCTGCTCACCGAGCCCGACGCCGGTCGGGACGTGCCGGTGACGATCCTCGCCGGCGACCCTACGGTGCTCGAACGGGTCGCCGACTGGGGCTGGACCGCCGGGATGGCACCCGGGTCACTGGCGCCAGTGTGGCCCATGGACGCGTTCCGGGACCGGTTCCTGGCCACCTTCAGCGGTAGAACCTGAACAGCGGCTGCCCCGGCGCCAGCGCGACCAGCGGACCGTCGTAGCGCACGACGCCTAGGGCCGCGGCATCCTCGCCGCCGCTCGTCGCGTAGTCCAGCTCGGTGAACCCCGCCGCGGTGAGCCGGGCGCGGACCTGGTCGTTGCGGTCCGAGCCGTCCAGTCCTCGCGACCACAGCAGCGTCGCACCCGGCGCGCACAGCTGCGGCGCGAAGGCCAGCAGCCGCCACAGGTCGTCGTCGGAGACGTTGCCGAAGATGCCGACCAGCAGCACGATCTGCGCCGGGACCGCGCCGGCGTACGCGTCGCTGCGGCCGGCGTCGGCGGTCCGGACCTCGATGCCGGTCAGGCCGGCGGCCGCCGCCTGGTCCCGGGCCCGTTGCGCGATGCCCGGGTGCAGCTCGACCAGGACCGCCGAGACCCGGTCGCCGTCGGACCGCTCGCGCAGCACGCCGATCACGTCCCGGCCGTCTCCGGCGCAGGCACTGAGGATCCGGCACGGACCGGTCGAGCCGTCCAGCGCGGTGTGCAGGGCGGCTCGGACCCGGCGGAGCCGCCAGGACAGGCTGGAGTCCGGGTCGTCGTAGTGCTGATGCCAGTCGTCGTAGTCGCGCAGTGAGGTCACGCGACCCATACTCGCCAGGGAAGTTGTGTGCTCTAATGCCACCCGTGGAGCAGCCGGTCCGACCGGTCACCCGCGGCGGCCTGGTCTGGCGGGTCGGCGTTGCGGTGCTCGGCATCGGCCTGCTGCTCAACGGGTCGCTGCGGGAGAGCGACGACGCGTGGCCGTTCGGGCCGCTGTCCCAGTACGCCTTCTCCCCGCCACCCGATGCCACCATCGTGATCACCCGGGTCGAGGGCCGGCTGGCCGACGGCCGGCGCATCGACCTGCCGCTGCGGGTCGGCACTGCGGGGATCAGCCGGGCCGAGATCGAGGCCCGGATCCCGGCCATCCTCGCCGACCCGGCGCTGCTGCGCTCGGTGGCCGACGGGTGGACGGCC
>DASQVF010000029.1:0-7837 GCA_035640915.1 Propionibacteriaceae bacterium | reverse complement strand
AACGTCGACGGCGTGATCCGGACGCTGCTGGCCCGCGGGCTGATCGAGGAGGCTGGCCACGACGCCGAGTCCGGCGCCGTGCTGTTCGCCACCACCAGCTACTTCCTGGAGCGGATGGGGCTGCGCTCGCTGGACGAGCTGCCGCCGCTGGCGCCGCACCTGCCGGAGGTCGAGGAGCTGGAGGCCGAGCTCGGCCAGCTCGCGGAGGCGCAGGCGATGAGCCCTGAGCCGGCCGACGGGTCGTCGTCGAGCGGCTGGGACCGCAGCGGACCGGAGCCCGAGGCGGTCACTGCGCCGGAGCCCGGCACACTGGACCGGTGACCGAGTCGGACCCCATGCGCCCTGAGCGCGCCGAAGGGCAGCGGCTGCAGAAGGTGCTGGCGGCGGCCGGGCTGGCGTCGCGGCGGGCCTGCGAGGTGATGATCAGCGAGGGCCGGGTCGAGGTGAACGGCCAGGTGGTCACCGAGCAGGGCCGCCGGGTGGACCCGGACGTCGACGTGATCCGGGTCGACGGCTCCCGGATTCCGCCGCCCCGTCGGCACCTGTACCTGGTGCTGAACAAGCCCCGGGGGGTGGTGTCGACCCTCGACGACCCTGAGGGGCGGCGCACGGTCAACGACCTGCTGGCCGGGCTGCGGTCAGGTAAGCAGTCGCGGTTGTTCCACGTCGGCCGGCTGGACACCGACACCGAAGGGCTGTTGTTGCTGACCAACGACGGCGACTTCGCCCAGCGGTTGACCCATCCGTCCTTCGCGGTGCCCAAGACCTACCTGGCCGAGGTCGCCGGGGTGGTCTCCCGTGAGGTGCTGAAGCGGCTACGGAAGGGCATCACCCTCGACGACGGACCGGTCCGTCCGGACGCGGTGAAGGTCGTCTCCACCACCGGCGACCGTACGCTGATCAAGATCACGCTGCACGAGGGCCGCAACCACATAGTCCGCCGTACCATGGAGGCGGTCGGCCATCCGGTCCGGCGGCTGTCCCGGACCGGGATCGGACCGGTGCGGCTCGGGACCCTCCGCAGCGGGGAGGTTCGCGAGCTGACCCGGGACGAGCTCGGCGGACTGCTTGACCTCACCGGCGGCTGACCCCCGTCGGACCACAAGACGAGGGGAGGGCCGTGGACCGTCGCATCTATGGTCTGGAGACCGAGTACGGCGTGGCCTGCACCTCCGGCGGGACGCGGCGGCTGACGCCGGACGAAGTGGCGCGCTACCTGTTCCGCCGGGTGGTGACCTGGGGCCGGTCCAGCAACGTGTTCCTGCGCAACGGGTCCCGGATCTACCTCGACGTGGGGTCGCACCCTGAGTACGCGACGGCCGAGTGCGACGACCTGGTCCAGCTGATCAACCACGACCGGGCCGGCGAGCGGATCCTCGAGGACCTGATAGTGGACGCCGAGCAGCGGCTGGCCAGTGAGGGGATCAGCGGCGACATCTACCTGTTCAAGAACAACACCGACAGCCACGGCAACTCCTACGGCTGCCACGAGAACTACCTCATCTCCCGGATCGGTGACTTCTCCAAGATCACCGACGTGCTGGTGCCCTTTCTGGTCTCCCGGCAGCTGATCTGTGGCGCCGGCAAGGTGCTGCACACCGCGCGGGGCGCGGAGTACTCGGTGAGCCAGCGGGCCGAGCACATCTGGGAGAGCGTCTCCTCGGCGACCACTCGTAGCCGGCCGATCATCAACACCCGGGACGAGCCGCACGCCGACCCCGAGCGCTACCGGCGGCTGCACGTCATCGTCGGCGACTCGAACATGAGCGAGACCACCACGCTGCTCAAGGTGGGCACGGCCGAGCTGGTGCTGCGGCTGATCGAGGCCGGGGTGCCGATGCGCGACTTCACCCTGGAGAACCCGATCCGGGCGATCCGGGACATGAGCCGGGACCGCACCGGGCAGGTCCGGGTGGCACTGTCCAACGGCCGCCGGATCTCCGCGCTGGAGCTGCAGACCGAGTACTACGAGAAGGTCAGCGAGTTCGTCCGCCGCGAGAACCTGGGCAACCGGATCGTCGACCGGGTTCTCGACCTGTGGGAGCGGACGCTGCGGGCGGTGGCCGAGGACAAGCTGGCCCTGGTCGACACCGAGATCGACTGGGCGATCAAGCTCCGGCTGCTGGACCGCTACTCGACCAAGCACCGGCTCAGCCTGGCCGACCACCGGATCGCCCAGCTCGACCTGGCCTACCACGACATCCGGCGGGGGCGGGGGCTGTTCACCCTGCTGGAGCAGCGCGGTCTGGCCGCCCGGGTCAGCACCGACCCGGCCATCTTCCGGGCCAAGTCGGTGCCGCCGCAGACCACCCGGGCCAAGCTGCGCGGCGACTTCATCCGGGCCGCTCAAGAGGGCCGCAACGACTACACCGTCGACTGGGTGCACCTCAAGCTGAACGACCAGGCCCAGCGGACGGTGCTGTGCAAGGACCCGTTCGTGTCGGTCGACGACCGGGTGGACCGGCTGATCGCCTCCATGCGCAGCTGACCGAGTCACCACTCCTCGGGGACAAAACTCGACCAGTGGCGAGTTCTCACCCTCCGCGGGCGCTCTGCGGGTCGAGAAGTCGCCATCGGTGGAGTTTTCTCCCTGCGGAGATCCGCACCGAGGCGCCGCGGACGGGGCAGGAGGGTCGGTGGCTACACTGGGGCGAGACACGGGGTGCCCTGGCCAGGGCTGAGATCACACCCGTCGAACCTGATCTAGCTCGTACTAGCGAAGGGATGTCGCCCATGCCGGACGCCGCCACCACCAACCTCACCGACCTCTCCGCGGAGGCGCTGCGGCGGCTCCGGGACACCGGCCCGCTGGTCCAGTGCCTGACGAACGCCGTGGTCACCAACTTCACCGCCAACGTCCTGCTGGCCGCGGGCGCGGCGCCGGCCATGGTCGACATCGTCGGCGAGGCGGGCCCGTTCGCCGGGATCGCCTCCGGGGTCCTGGTCAACCTGGGCACGCTGCCCTCCGGTCAGCCCGACGCCATGCTGGAGGCCGCAGCGGCTGCCACCGAGGCGGGTACGCCGTGGGTGCTCGATCCGGTCGCCGTCGGTTCACTGCCGGTCCGCACGGCGCTGGCCGGGCGGCTGGTGGAGCTGCGGCCAACGGTGGTGCGCGGCAACGCGTCGGAGATCATCGCCCTGGCCGGGCTCGGCGGGGGCGGCCGGGGGGTGGACGCGACCGCCGGAGTGGAGGATGCCGCGGCCGCCGCCACCGCACTCGCCGGGCGCACCGGCGGGGTGGTGGCGGTGTCGGGTCCGGTTGACCTGGTCGTCGGCGAGGGCCGGTCGGTCCGAGTCGCCAACGGCGACCCGCTGCTCACCCGGGTGACCGGCGCGGGCTGTGCCCTTGGCGCGCTGATGGCCGCGTTCGCCGCCGGGGAGAACGACCGGCTGGCCGGCACGGCCGCCGCGGTGGCGTTCTACACGGTGGCGGCCGAGCTGGCCGCGGCACAGAGCCAGGGCCCGGGGTCGTTCGCCGTGGGCTTCCTGGACGCCTTGGCGACGGTGACGCCGGAGACCGTCGCGGAGCGAGCACGGTTCGATGTCGGCTGACCTGTCGATCTACCTGGTCACCGACACGGCCCAGGCCGCGGCCGCCGGTCACGACCTGACCGACCTGGTGGCGGCGGCGGTGGCCGGCGGTGCGACGGCCGTGCAGGTGCGGGAGAAGCAGGCCGACGCCGGGGTGTTCCTGGACACGGTGCTGAAGGTCGCGGCGGTGCTGCCCGAGTCGGTGGCGCTGTTCGTCAACGACCGAGTGGACGTCTTCCTGGCGGCCCGGCACGCCGGTGCCAGGGTGACCGGGGTCCATGTCGGGCAGCAGGACCTGCCGGTCGCCGCCGTTCGTGAGCTGGTCGGGCCGGAAGCGTTGATCGGGCTGACCGCGAACACGCCGGCCGAGCTGTTCGCGGCCGGCCGGGAGGTGGCCAGGGTGGACTACGTCGGCATCGGCTCGGTGCACGCCACCGCCAGCAAGGCCGACGCGGCCCCGGCGCTGGGCGTGGCGGGCTTCGCGACGCTGGCCGGCTCGACGTTCCTGCCGGCGGTCGCGATCGGCGGGATCACGGCCGTCGACATCTCCGGCCTACGGGCGGCCGGCGCGGCCGGCGTCGCGGTGATCTCCGCCATCTGCGGCGCGGCCGACCCCCGGGCGGCCACGGCTCGGCTGGTCCGGGCCTGGGCGGCGGCGGCGTGATGCCCCCGCCACGCGTCCTCTGCATCGCCGGCACCGACCCGTCCGGCGGCGCCGGCCTGCTGGCCGACATCAAGTCGGTGGCGGCCAACGGCGGCTACGGGATGGGCGTGGTGGCCGCGCTGACCGCGCAGAACACCCGCGGCGTACGCGGGGTGCACGTGCCGCCCCTCGACTTCCTGGCCGACCAGCTGTACGCGATCAGCGACGACATCACCATCGACGCGGTCAAGATCGGCATGCTGGGCACGGCCCCCGTGGCCGGAACGGTCGGGCAGTGGCTGGCCGCCGTCCGGCCGCCCCTGGTCGTGCTCGACCCGGTGATGGTGGCGACCAGCGGGGACCGGCTGCTCGACCGCGACGCCGAGGCCGGCGTACGGGACCTGTTCGGGCTGGTGGACCTGGTGACGCCCAACGCGCCCGAGCTGGGCGTGCTCGCCGACGCCGAGCCGGCGAGCACCTGGACCGAGCTGGTCGACCAGGCCTTGGCGGTCTCGACGGCGTACCAGGTCCTCGTGCTGGCCAAGGGCGGCCACCTCGGCGGCGACACCGCCGCGGATGCACTGGTCGACGCCCGCGGCGGCCTGAGCCAGGGGCGGTCGGTCGTCGAGTTCACCGCGCCCCGAGTGTCGACCAGCAACACCCACGGCACCGGTTGTGCCTTGTCGTCCGCCCTGGCCACCCTCCGGCCGCAGTGCGCGGACTGGGAGGAGGCCACCGGCCGGGCCAAGCGCTGGCTGACCGAGGCGCTCCGGCACGGGGCCGAGCTCGAGGTCGGTGGCGGCCACGGTCCGGTCCACCACTTCACCGAGCTCTGGGGCCGGCGAGCCGGGTAAGGTTTGCCGGTGCGTTTCTCCACGGCCAAGCTCTTGACCGTTCTCGGACTCTCCGCCTCGCTCCTGGTGGCGGCGTGCGGGGCGGAAGAGGCCGCGGCACCCACCCCGTCGCCGTCCGCGCCGACCAGCAGCGCCGCGCCTACGCCGTCGGCCAGCCCGAGCGCCACGCCGAGCCCGACGCCCACGCCGAAGCCGATCAAGGCCTCCGACAATCTGGACGCGATCAAGGTGACGGGGGAGTTCGGCCAGCCGCCGAAGGTCACCGTGAAGGCACCGTGGGCCATCGACCAGACCCGGACCGAGGTGCTGACACCGTCCAACGGGTTGCCGATCAAGGCCGGCCAGAGCGTCGAGGTCAACTACTACGGGGTGGACGGGCGCACCGGCAAGACGTTCGACGAGTCCTTCAGCCGGGGTGCGCCGATCGCGTTCAACCTCGCCGGGGTGGTGCCCGGCTTCAGCAAGGGTCTGGAGGGGCAGCGGCAGGGCAGCCGGGTGCTCATCGCCATGCCCGGCAAGGACGGCTACGACGTCTCGGGCGGAAACCCGCAGGCCGGCATCGAGGTGGGCGACTCGCTGATCTTCGTCGTCGACGTGGTCACCGTGCAGCTCCCCGGGCCGGAGGGGACGCCGGTCAAGCCCAAGGCGGGGCTGCCCACCGTCACCGACAAAGACGGCGCGCCGGAGATCACCGTGCCGAAGGCGGACCCGCCGACCACGCTGCAGGTGCAGCCGCTGATCAAGGGCAAGGGCAGGAAGGTGGGCGAGAACGACCAGGTCACCTTCAACTACCGCTGGATCCGGTGGAGCGACGGCAAGCTGCTGGAGGAGTCCTACGGCGGGGAGCCGGCCACCGCGGCCCTCTCCGGGCTACTGCCCGGCATGGTCAAGGGACTGACCGGACAGACCGTCGGCAGCCGGGTGCTGCTGGTGATCCCGCCGGCGGAGGGCTACCCGGACGGCAACCCCACTCCGTCCATCGGGCCCGGGGAGACGCTGGTGATGGTCGTCGACCTGCTGTTCACCCAGGCGGCCCAGTAGGGGCGTCGGCGTCCAGCAGCCCGGCGGCGTGCCGCCCGGCCGCGGCCGCCGCGAGGAAGTAGGCCGGGTCGTCGTGGACGCCGCGGCCCATGCTGGACAGCCGGATCGGTGACTCCACCAGCAGGCTGACCAGGCCGGTGAGGTCGACCGGCACCAGGTCGTGCCGCCGCTCCAGTGGGGCGACGGCGTCGGCCACGGGCTCCACCAGAGCCTCCAGCCCGGGCTCGGCGGCGAAGTCGGGTACCGCGATGTCGCAGCGCAGCAGCGCCACCCGCCCGTACGCGGTGAGGCTGTGGTGCGAGACGCCCCGGTGCCGCTCACGCGGATCCGCGGCCGACACCCGCAGCGACCCTACGGGCCGGCCGCCGAGCAGGGCCGCCGCGTTGACCGCCTCCCCGGCCGCCACGCCGGAGAAGCCCCACCGGGTGCCGGTGCCGAGGTTCCCCGGGCCCTGGGTGAGGACCACCAGGTCGGCGCCGAGGGCCAGTCGCGCGGCCAGCAGCCCGGAATGCACGGTGACCGCCTCCAGGTCGCCGCCGAAGGCCTGTCCCACGGTGACCGACCCGGCGAGCAGCCCCGCCTCCCGCAGCTCGGCGTAGCTGCGGGAGAACGCCAACGGCAGCGCACCCTGGTCGGTCATCACGTAGACCACCCGGGTGCCCGGCCGGTCGTGGGCAACCGCGAGAACGGTCGGGGCGAGGGCGGAGTGCAGGTCGGCCACCACCACGGGCAACCCGTCCAGCGTGTCGGCGTCGCGCAGCAGCTCGTGGTGCGGCGAGCCCTGCTCGTCGGCCCCGGCCACCATGGCCTGCAGCGGGAGGTAGCGGGCCTTGACCAGGTGACCGGCCGGTTGCGGCGGCTGGGCGGCGACCCGACCGGCGGCGTCCAGCACGGCGACCACCAGCGCGTACCCTCCGGTGCCCAGGCCGCGGTCCAGAGCGGCGACATTGAGCAGCACCCGGTCGCCCACCGACGGAGCCGGGGTGAGGTCGGTGTAGGCCAGCGCGCGGACCATCCCCTCGGCGTCGGAGCGGGTGGCGGTGAGCTCGACCGCGCCGGGCCAACGGGCCCGGATCTCGGTCACCTCGCCGTCGGCCCAGATGATCACGGATCGACACTAACCGGGTGGACGATCCAGGGTCGGCGAGGCAGTCGGGCCGGATCGAAGGCCGGCAGCAGCTCGGCTACGGTCCCGGCGGGCGGCAGGTCGAGGGACTCCGCGATCAGGCTCAGCACCTGCGCCGGCGTCCGGCCCAGCGCGGCCAGGTCGGCCAGGGTGACCGCGCCGTCCCGCTTGGCCAGCCGACGGCCCTCGGCGTTGAGGGCCAACGGCACGTGCGCGTACGTCGGCACCGGGTAGCCGAGCAACCGGGCCAGGTGGGCCTGGCTCACCGCCGACGACAGCAGGTCGTCCCCGCGCACGACCTGATCCACGCCGGTGTCGCCGTCGTCCACCACCACCGCCAGGTGGTACGCCGCGGTCCCGTCGTTGCGCCGGACCACGATGTCGTCCACCGCGCCGGTCACCGTGCCGTGCAGTAGGTCGCTGATCGTCTGCTCGGCGCCGTCGGCCCGCAGCCGGAGGGCCGGGACCCGGGTGCGCCGCCGCTCGGCCCGCTCCGCTTCAGTCAGGTTGCGGCAGATGCCGGGGTAGCGGGGCACGGTCCCGTGCGGTGCGCTGGCCGCCTCGGCGATCTCCCGCCGGGTGCAGAAGCACTCGAAGGTGTTTCCCGCCAGGGTCGCGAGGGCTGCGGCGTACGCGTCCGAC
>DASQVF010000028.1:0-2395 GCA_035640915.1 Propionibacteriaceae bacterium | reverse complement strand
TTCACCGGGATCGTGACGTTCTTCCAGAACCTGGTCTGACCGGCCGCCGACTCCGCTGGTCTACGGCCGGGGTCGCTACCGTACGCGGACGTCCACCCAGACCAGCCGGTGGTCGCTGGTGGGGAACGGGAACTCCCCGGTGAGCCGGGACAGCGGATCGCTGCGCACCGGCCAGAACACTCCGGCATCGGTGACCTTGAGGCCCCGGCGCGACGGCAGCACGTAGTCGGCCCGCAGGTTGCCCGGTGCCGGATTGTCGTTGAAGTCGGCGGTGTCGTACGCGGGGTCGCCCCGGTGAGCGAGGTTGGCGCCGGCCTGCAGCCGCGCCGCCTCCACCGCCCCGGTCGAGGTGGGCAGCGGATCCTGGATCCAGCGGGAGTCCAGCAGCTGGTTGATGGCCGCGTCCACCGAGTCGCCGTCCAGCGGGTCGGCGTTCTGGTCGCCCATGATCACGAACCGGGACCCGGGCCGCAGCCCGCCGCGCCGGCCTTCGTCGTCGTAGATGTAGCGGCCGGCGCCCGGGGTGACGTAGTCGCGCCAGAAGCGGATCTCGTCGTGGTTGCGGAGGCCGTTGCGGTCCTCGGGGCCGTCGAAGGTCGGCGGGGTGGGGTGCGAGGCGAGCACGTGCACCGTCCGGCGGCCGATCCGCACCGGCACGTCCCAGTGCGACTTGCTGGACAGCCGGAAGACCTGGAGGATCTCGGGGGAGTACCAGTCGCGCGGAGCCGCGGTCCCCGGGTCGTCGGGCAGCAGAGCGCCCGGCATGTCGGCCCAGCGGAACGTCTGGAAGGTCCGGATGCGGTCGTGGTCGATCGGGTACCGCGACAGCACCACCATGCCGTACTGGCCGGGGAACTCGCCGAACCCGAACGCGTCATTGCCGCCGCCGACGGTGCCGCTGCGGTCCAGGTCGAAGCCGCTGGGAATGCCGGTGTTGGACGGCGCGGTGAACGCATACGGGTAGTGGATCGGACGGGCGCCCTGCTGGGACCGCTCGAGGTAGTTGCTGCGGAAGAGGTTCACCGCCCGGTAGTTCTCGACGTAGTCGAACTCGTTGAGCAGCACCACGTCCGGCCGGACCCGCTGCAGCACCTCGGCGATGTTGCGGGCCTGGGTGTTGTCGGGGGTGCTCAGGTCGCTGACCAGCTGGCCGGCCGCCGCCCGGTTGAGGCTGGCGTTGTAGGTGGCGAACCGCACCGTCCGGTCTCGGTGACGATCGTCGCGCCCCGTCGCCTGGGCCGGCGAGGTCAGCACGCCGGCGATCGTCGCCAGCACCACCAGGACCATGATCGACATTCTTCGGCTGCGCCCCGTCATCGCCTGCTCCTTGCCTCGGACCGACTCCGGCGACGCTAGCAGCCTCGCCCGGCGCTCGACATGAACGGCAGGTGAAACCACGTGGACAGGCGGTCAGGCGGTGACGCTGAGGAAGGTGGCCACCCAGACCAGCGGCGCGTTCCAGCGGATGCAGACGTCGTTCGTGGTCTCCGACGTCGGCACGTCGAGATAGGCCTGCTGGGGCGGCAGACCGGGCAGCCGGGGGTCGTCGGGGAAGTCCGGGTAGGCCTGGTTGGTCGGCCCACCGGCCAGGGCGCCGGCCGGCGGCGGGGGAAAGCTCGGATCGAGGTCGTGGGCGAAGTGCCGGGTGCGCTGGTGCCCGCTGAAGTCGGTGCCGTAGCCGGTGACGTAGCTCTGGCCGAGGGCGTTGCGACCCATCAGATAGTCCATCCCGGCCCGCGTCGCCTCGAGCAGGTCGGCGTCGCCGCTGAGCTCGTACGCCGAGCCCAGCAGCATCAGGTTGTTGAGGATCCGGCCGTTGGACCCCCAGCCCCACGGACCGTCCGGTGCGTACGGCTGACTCCAAGGCTGGTCCTGCTGGAGGCGCACCAGGCGTCGGGCGGCGGTATGCACCAGGTCGGTCGCACCCAGGCTGAGGATCGCTGGCCCGGCCACCGCGTCGTAGTCGAAGCCATCGAGCGGGAAGGCTTCACGGGGTGGAGCGGCCGGCTCGAGTCCGAGCTCGGCGGCCGCCCAGAAGAAGTCGTCGCTGAGGTCGTCGTCGCCGTACGCGCCGCCGCCGAAGGCGCCGTGGTCGTCGGGGGCGATCAGGTCCGGGTGGCGCTCCGCGGCGGCGTACGCGACCCGGGCGGCCCGGAGGAGCCGCGTCGCGTACGCCGGGTCACTCCTGGCGAAGGTCCGGGCCGCCCGGGCGGTGACCGCGGCCAGGTGCAGTCCGGCTCCCGTCGAGGGCCGGTGTAGCACCCGGGGAGCCGGATCGAGGTGCGGCCACATCGCCGGTGGTGCCCACTCCGTGCCGTGGACCCGGTGGAAGGCCAGCCCTGCGTACATGTGCCCCGGCGGCACCTGCATCCGCAGCAGCCAGTCCAGCTGCCAG
>DASQVF010000027.1:0-2829 GCA_035640915.1 Propionibacteriaceae bacterium | reverse complement strand
CGTCGGCGGCCGCGAGGGTGTCCATGTCGGCCAGGTTGATGGCCGGCGGCTTCTCCAGGAGGACCGAGCTGCCACCCTCGAGCAGCTCCACGGCGACCTCGGTATGGGTTCCGGGAGGTGTGGCGACCGACACCAGGTCGGGCTGCTGCTCGAGCAGCTCACCAGCGGAGCCGTACGCCGTGGTCTGGTAGCGCTCCGCGTAGTCCTGGCTGCGCTCGGGGATGATGTCGAAGACGCCGACGAGCTCCGCCCGTGGGTTGTCGGAGTACGCGACGGCATGGGAGTTGCCGATACTGCCGCAGCCGACAATGCCGACGCGGAGCTTCTTCCGGCCCGTCGGCTCGCTCACTCGGCGAACCCCACTTTGGCGGCACTCTGCTGAGCCGAGATGGCCAGCCGCATCACCTCGAAGGTGTGGCGTTGCGGGCAGGCGGTCTCGGTGCGATCGCGTACGTCGCGGACCAGGTCCGGGTAGTAGCTGAGCTCGACGTCGGAGCAGTCGACGTACTCGGTGCCGGTGCCGTCGGCCACGAAGAGGTGGTCGCGACCCGGACGGCCCTCGATGTCGACGTACTTGCGCAGCTCGATGTAGCCCTCGGTGCCCAGGATCACCAGCCGGCCGTCGCCCCACGTCGGTAGGCCCTGCGGGGTGTACCAGTCGACGCGGACATAGCCGTGGGCGTCGGCCGACCGCAGCGTCAGCTCGCCGAAGTCCTGCATCTTCGGCGTGTCCGGATGGGTGTAGTTGGCCACGGTGCTCGAGACGATCTCCGCCTCCTCGCTACCGGTGAACCACAGGAACTGGTCGACCTGGTGACTGGCGATGTCGGCGAGGATGCCTCCGGTCCGCTCCCGGTCGTAGAACCATTCCGGACGCCCCTGCCCACCGGCGAGATGGGCTCGATCGCCCTCCCGGTGCGGTCCGAGTCCCAGGGTCTGCACCACCCGACCGATCCGTCCGTCCCGGACCAGCTGGCCGGCCTTGATCGCGCAGCGCACCTCGAAGCGCTCGGAGAACGTGACGGACCAGAACCGACCCGACTGGGCGACCGCCTTCTCGACCTCGTCCAACTGGTCCAGGGTGATGCAGCCCGGCTTGTCGGCGACGACGTCCTTGCCGTTGGTCAGGGCCTCGACCGCGATGGCGGCGCGACGGTCCGGAACGGCCGCGGTGACGATCAGATCGATCGACGGATCGGTGAGCAGACTTCTCGCGTCGTCGACCCACGGCACCTCGGGCCAGCGATCTCGGGTCGCCGTCGCGACCGCCGCCTCCGGGTCGTCGGAGCTGAACCCGACGGGCTCGCAGCCCTGGTCGAGCAGGCCCGCTATCTGGCCGAAGGCGTGGGAGTGGTCCAAGCCGACGGCGGCGAACCGAATCGCCCGACCGTCCGGATCTGGTGTGCTCACTGCTGGGAGGAGTCCTTGTCTGTGCGCGTTCGAAAGCGACCTGGTGAGCGTCTCCCCAAGTAGGCGCGAGAACTAAGGTGAACGATCACTTTCCGCCGTTCAGAGGTACGGTAGTGATCGATCACTTTGCTGTCAACGGTTCAGGGACGACGGCTATCGGAGGACGCATTGCCGACCAAGCGGCCCACCATCCACGAGGTTGCCGGACGCGCCGGCGTATCCCACCAGACCGTCTCGCGGTACCTGCGGAACAACGGCGGCCTGAAGCCGCTCACCGTGGCCAAGGTCCAGGCCGCGATCGACGAGCTCAACTACCGCCCCAACCGGGTGGCCCGCTCGATGCGGACCCGGCGTACCGGTCGGATCGCCGTACTGCTGCCCACGGCCACGAAGCTGCTGCCCCTCCAACTCCTGGCTGCGGCATCGGCCGTTGCGCACCAGGCCGGCTACACCGTCGACCTCGTCGGCTCCGAGGGCGGGGCGGCGGAGCGGGCGGCGCGGGCCCAGGACCTGGCCGACTCCGGTGAGTTCGAGGGCATTCTCGGGCTGGCCTCGCTGGGTGCTCGACCGAGCTCCTGGTCCGCCGTGCCCGTGGTGGTCATCGCCGACTACGACGAGGAGCTGCACGGTCTCGGCGCGCTCGCCGATGCGGCGGCGTGCGGCGAGGTCGTACGCCATCTGAGCGATCTCGGGCACCGCAGCTTTCTCCATCTCGCCGGCCCGGAGGCCTTCACCTCGGCCCGCAACCGGCGGCAGACCTTCGTCGACACGATCGCCGCCCTCGGCCTCTCCGGAACGGTGAGCGACTGCGAGTGGTCGGGTCAGTGCGGGTACGAGGCGGTGATGAGCCTGCCGCCCGACACCGACGTCACCGCCGTGGTGGCCGCGAACGACGTGCTGGCGATGGGCGCCGTCCGGGCCAGTCTGAGCCGCGGGTGGCGAGTGCCCGACGACCTGAGCGTGTTCGGCTGGGACGACAACGAGCTGGCCCGGTTCGCCACCCCGTCGTTGTCGACCGTCGCCATCGATCGGGAGCGGCAGGGGCGGGAGGCCATGGGGCGGCTGATCGCGTCCATCCGGGGCACCGATCCGCCCCCGGTCGACTCCACCTCGCTGCACACGATCATCTACCGCGAGTCCACCGGCCCCGCCCGGGTTGCCGCGCTGCCGACGACCCCGATGTCGGCGGCTACGCCGTGACCGTGTGCCGATTGAGCCAGTCGACGACGACGCCGGTCACCTCGTCGCGGTTGGTCTCGTTGAAGACCTCGTGCCGTGCGCCGGGAAACAGCCGGACCGTGACGTCGGTCACGCCGGCCTCCCGGTAGCGCCGGCCGAGGACCTCGATCAGCTGCCCGCCGCCGGCCAGCGGATCGGCGTCCCCGGACACGAGCAGGATCGGCAGGTCGGAGCGGATGC
>DASQVF010000026.1:0-11191 GCA_035640915.1 Propionibacteriaceae bacterium | reverse complement strand
CCCCCGAGACCGGGCAGCACCACGGCCTCCAGCCGACCGTTGGTGATCCGGAGCCCGGGGACCTCCTGGGGCCGTAGGTCGCGGCGGTAGCCGTTCTGCACCGCGTACGGCAGCGGGTTGGCCAGCCGGCCGTACGCGATGCGCTCCCGCATGTCGGGCGGCAGGTCCGGCGACCCCGACGGATCGGGAAGCCGCTGCAACCCGGTGAAGGGCGGCAGCGGCGACTCCGGACCCAGATCTGCGGCGAGCAGCCGCACCGTGGTCGAACGCACCGGGTCAGGCGGGAGCGACATCCTCGGCCGCCTGCTCCTGCTCACGTTCCCGCTGCCGTTGCCGCTTCCGCTCGCTCCGGCTCTCCACCAGGACGTAGAGCACCGGCACCAGCAGCAGGGTCAGCACGGTCGAGGAGATCAGGCCGCCGATCACCACCACGGCCAGCGGCTGGGAGATGAACGCCCCGCCGCCGGTCAGCCCCAGCCCCATCGGGATCAGGGCACAGATGGTCGCGGTGGCGGTCATGATGATCGGCCGCAGCCGGAGCCGGGCGCCGTGCACGACCGCGCTGCGCATGTCCTCGCCGGCCTCGCGCTTCTTGTTGATCAGGTCGATCAGCACGATGGCGTTGGTCACCACGATCCCGATCAGCATCAGCAGGCCCACCATGGCGGGCACCCCCAGAGCGGTGTCGGTGACCAGCAGGCCGACCAGCGCGCCGGTGGCGGCGAACGGGATCGAGGTGAGCAGGATCAGCGGCTGGATCAGGCTGCGGAACGTCCCCACCATGATCAGGAAGACCAGCACGATGGCGAGCAGCATGGCCACGCCCAGCTCGCGGAAGGCCTCGGCCTGGTCGTCGCTCGCCCCGCCCAGCTCGATGCTGACCCCCGCGGGGACGTCCGGCAGCCCGTTCAGCTGCGTCTGGACGGTCTGGGTCAGTGCCCCGAGGTCCTCCGCCTCCGGCGTGGCGGTCAGGGTCACCGCGCGGATGCCGTCGATCTGGGTCACCGCGCTCGGCGCCGGCTCGGTCGCCACCTTCGCGATGTCGGACACCCGGATCGGGGAGGCCCGCACGTCGGCGATGTCGCTCTGTTCCTCGGCCAGGTCCGTCTGCGCGTCGGCCAGCTCCTCCTGCTTGTCGCCGAGCGCCTGCTGGTCGTCGCCGAGGGCCTCCTGCTCGTCGGCGAAGTCGTTCTGCTGCGCCCGCTGCTCCGCGGTCTCGTCGGCCTGCTCCTGGGCCGCGTCGATCTGCTCGTCCAGCTGCTCGACCTGCGCCTCGCCCTGCGCGACCGCCTGGCGCAGCGCCGTCACCTGCTGCTGCCACCGATCCGCGGCCTGCTGGGCGGCGAGCTGGTCCTGGGTCACCGGCACTGGCGCCACGCCCGGCGGCGGCGGGGCCGGCCGCGGCGGAGGGGAGTCCAGCAGCGCCCGCAGCTGGGACCGGCTGTCGGCCAGGTTGTCCCGCGCATCGTTCCGGGACCGGCGCAGCTCGGCCCGCTGGTCGGCCGCCGCCTCGACCGCCCGGTCCTGCTGCTCCTCGGCGGCCGCGGCCTGCCGGTCGGCCAGGTCCTCCTGGCGATCCTGCAGGCGGTCACCCTCCTCGGACAGCCGGTCGCCGCGTTCGGTCAGCGCATCCCGCTTCTTCTCCAGCCGGTCGGTCGCCCGGTCGGTGGCCTGCTGCTGCTGCAGCTGGCTGACCGGCAGCTCGAGCGCGGCGATCTGCTTCGGGCTGGCCTCGCTCGCCGCCTGGGGCCGGACCATGATGTCTCGGCTCTCGCCCGCCAGCACGACGGTGCCGACCTCGGTGCCCCGCAGCGCGCTCGCGATCGCCTGACCCACCTCGCCCTGGGTGAAGCCGACCGAGGCGGCCTTGCGCCGGTCGACGTCGACCCGGAGCAGCGGCCGCTGGGCGCTCAGATCGCTGGACACGTCGGTCAGGCCCGGAGTGGTTTCCAGCGTGGTCTCGACCCGCTCGGCGGTGGCCCGCAGGTCCTCCTCGTTGTCGCCGGTCACCGTGATCTGCAGGTCGTTGCTCGTCCCGGTGTTGATCGAGCCGACGCGAACCTCGCCGGCATCCCTCAGCTCCACGAAGGCGGTCTCCAGCTCGGCCAGCGTGCCCTCGTACGCGTCCTCGCCGGTCAGGCTGACGAACATCGAGGCCCGGTTGGTGCCGCCCTGGCCCACCGTGGTCAGGTACTCCTTGACCCCCGGGCTGGCGGCCAGGATCTCCTCGACCCGCTCGGCGGCGGCACTGGTCGTGCTGAGCCGGGTGCCCAGCGGCAGCTCCTGGTCGATCTGCAGGGTCGTCTTGTCGGCGAAGGACTCCAGGAAGTCGGTCTTCAGCAGGCCGGTCGAGGCCACGGTCCCGACGAAGATCAGGAACGCGGCCGCCGCGCTGATCAGCGGTCGGCGCAGGACCAGGTTCAGCACCGGCAGGTAGCCCCGCTGCAGCCGGGTCACCTCGTCCTCGTGGTGGCCGATCCCCGACGCGGCCCGCGCCGCCCCGTCGCTCCGCGATCCGCGGGTTCGCTTCGCCGAACGAAGGAACCAGTACGCGAGCACCGGCACGATGGTCAGCGAGACCAGCAGGGACGCCGCGAGGGCGATCGCCACGGTGGTGGAGAACGGCCGGAACAGCTCTCCGGTGATGCCCGACACCACCGCGACCGGGAGGAAGACCGCCACCGTGGTCAGGGTGGACGCCGTCACCGCGCCGGCCACCTCGCGCACAGAGGCCACGATGTCGTCCGGGGACAGCGGGTCCGGGCCGGTGTCGCGACGTTTGATGTTCTCGATCACCACGATGGAGTCGTCGACCACCCGGCCGACGGCCACCGTCATGGCGGCCAGGGTGAAGATGTTCAGCGAGTAGCCGCCGACCTGCAGGCCGATCAGGGCGATCAGCAGCGACAGCGGGATCGAGATCGCCGTGATGATCGTCGACCGCAGTGACAGCAGGAAGACCAGGATGATCAGTACGGCGAAGGCCAGGCCGAGCGACCCCTCGACGGCCAGGTCCTCGATGGACTGCTCGATCGAGGGCGCCTGGTCGAAGACGACCTGCGTAGTGGCGTTCTGTCCGAGGCCGGCGTTGATGCCGGGCAGCTGCTCGGTCACCAGATGGGAGATCTCGACCGCGTCGGCGTCGGTCTCCTTGAGGATGTTCACGCTGAGGGCCGGCCGGCCGTCGGACCGGGCGATAGTGGTGGCCTCCACCGACTGCACCTTGACCTCGGCCAGGGTGCCCAGCCGTACCGGCCCGTCCGGCGCCGGGACCCACCAGCCGGCGACCTGGTCGGCGGCGGTGGTCGTCCGGCCGACCTGGATGGCCAGCTCGATGTCCTTCTCGTAGCTGTTGCCCGCCGGCACGACCGAGGCCTGGGCCTGCACCGCCTGGGTGACCGCGGCCGCACTCAGGTCGTGCTTGCGCAGCTCGGCCGGCCGCAACGTGACCATCAGCTCGGTGACGTCCTGTCCGGACACCTGCACCTGGCGTACGCCCTGGACCGCGGACAGCTGGGGCACCACCGTGTCGTCGACCTGCCGGGCCAGCTGGTCCAGCGGGGCGTCCGAGGCGACGCCGAGGACGAGCACCGGGATGTCGTCGGTGCTGCCGGCGAGCACCTCGTACTCCACTCCGTCGGGCAGCGAGGTGGCCACGCCGTCAGCGGCGCTGCGGATGTCGCCGAGCACCTCGTCGTTGTCCAGCCCGTAGGTCCATTCCACGGTCAGCGTGGCGAGCCCGTTCAGGGACTCCGACCGCACCTTGGTGACCCCGGAGACGCCGCTGATGGCCTGCTCCAGCGGCGTGGCCACCTCGTCGGCCACCAGCTCGGGGGAGGTCCCGGGGTAGGTGGCGGTCAGGATCGCGGTCGGCACCTGGGTCGAGGGCAACAGCTCCTGGCGGAGGGAGAGTGTCGACAGCACGCCGAAGATCACGATGGCGATGGTCACCATGCCGACGATCAACCGGTTCGCCAGGCTCAGCCTGGTCAGCTGGGTCATGACGTGCTCGTTTCTTGTCGCGTGCCGGGGACTCTCGCATGTACGGGGGTCCAAGGGGGTTGTGCCCCTTGCGACAGATGCGCACAGTCGTCCCAAAACTTAGCGGGACCCGGCAAGCGCGGGCTGTGACCGCTCTCAGCCGCCGAAGTCGCTGGCCGCGCGCTGGGCCTGGGCCAGCCACTCCCGGTAGGTCGCGGCCGACTGGGCCGCCTCCCGGGCGGCCCCGGAGTCGCCACGGGCCTCGGCCTTGGCCGCCCGCTGCTCGAGTGCCGCGATCTGGGCCTCGAGCTTGGCCGCGGTGTCCTCGGCCCGGGCCCGGGTCTCCGGGTTGGTCCGGCGCCAACGGTCGCTCTCGGCGTCGGCGATCGCGTTCTCGACCGCCCGCAGCCGGTTGTCCAGCGGCCGGATGGCGTCCCGCGGCACCTTGCCGATCGCCGACCAGCGGCGCACGATGTCGCGGAACGCCGCCCGGGTCGCGCCCAGGTCGCGGACCGGCAGCAGCGCCTCCGCCTCCACCAGCAGGGCCTCCTTGGCCTCGGCGTTGGCCCGGAACTCGGTGTCCTGCTGGTTCAGGGTCGCCTGCTTGGCGCCGAAGAAGGTGTCCTGGGCGGCGCGGAACCGCTTCCACAGCGCCTCGTCGACCCCGCGGGGCGCCGGGCCGGCCGCTTTCCACCGTGCCATCAGGTCCCGGTACGCGCCCGTGGTCGGACCCCAATCGGTCGACCCCGACAGCGCCTCGGCTTCCGTCACCAGCTGTTCCTTGGTGATCCGGGCTGCCTCCCGGGCCTCGTTCTCCTTGGCGAACTGGGCCTTGCGGCGGCGGGTGTAGGCGGTGCGGGCGCTCGAGAAGCGGTGCCAGAGCTCGTCGTCGGTGGCCCGGTCGAGTCGGGGCAGGGCCTTCCACTGGTCGAGCAGCGCCCGAAACCGGTTGACCCCGCCGCGCCAGTCGTTGCCGGCGGCCAGCCGCTCCGCCTCGCGGACGAACTGCTCCTTGGCCGCCCGGGTCTCCTCCTGCTGCCGGGACCGTTCGGCCCGCCGGGCCGAGCGCTGGGCGGCGATTACCGGCAGCAGGGCCTCCAGCCGGGCCAGCAGCCCGTCCAGATCCCCCACGGCGTTCGCTCCGGATACGGTGGCCCGTAAGGTGCGGACCGAGGACATCGCGTCATCGGGCGAGAGCGCGCCGGCGCTGATCCGGGTCTGCAGCAGGTTGACCTCGAGCTCCAGCGCGGCGAAGCGCCGGGTGAAGAAGGCCAGGGCCTCCTCGGCCGGCACGTCCGGAACCTGGCCGACACTCCGCTCGCCCTCGGCGGTGCGGACGTAGACGGTGCCGTCGGGGTCCACCCGGCCGAACGATGCGGGGTCGCCCACGTTCCGCCCGCTCTCGGTCATGCCATCCATCCTGCCCGATACGCTCGCGTGCGTGCTCGTTGCGTCTTTTCCGGCCGGGCCGTGGCAGACCAACACCTATGTGGTGGCCGCGGAACCCGGATCGGAGTGCGTGGTGATCGATCCCGGGATGGGCGCCGAGACCGGCGTCGCGGACCTGGTGGCCGAGCACCGGCTCAAGCCGGTGGCGGTGATGGTCACCCACGGGCATCTCGACCACATGTTCGCCGTCGCCCCGCTGTGCCGAGCCAGCTCGGCCCCGTGCTGGGTGCATCCCGACGACCGGGAACTGCTGGCCGACCCGCTACGGTCGATGGGTGCCGAGACCCGCGAGCTGTTCGCGCGGCTGGTCCCCGGCCATCCCGGGTTCGTCGAGCCGGACGAGGTCCGCGAGCTGACCGATGCCGCGACGGTCTCGGTCGCCGGCATCGACTTCGTCGCGTCCCACGCGCCCGGCCACACTCCGGGCTCGACCATGTTCGCCACCGGAGGCGAGGACGAACCGCTGGTCTTCACCGGGGACGTCCTGTTCGCCGGCTCGATCGGGCGGACCGACCTGCCCGGCGGAGACCTGGAAGCCATGGTGCAGAGCCTGCGGACCAAGGTGCTGCCCTTGCCGGACCCGATGGTGGTGCTGCCCGGGCACGGGCCGACGACCACGATGGCCGCCGAGCGGGCGACCAACCCTTACCTGCGCCAGCTGGCGGGAGCCCGACCATGAGAACGGCAAGGGGGACGACCCCCTTGGACCCCCGCCGCGACCGCAATGACACACGGGAGGTCGCGCGATGAGCCGGATCCGGCCGCTGTCCGGCTTTCCCGAGCTGACCCCCGAGGGCCGGGTGGTCGAGCAGGCGGTGCTGGACCGGCTGCGCGAGACCTTCGAGCTGCACGGGTTCGCCTCCATCGAGACCCGGGCGGTCGAGCCGCTGGACCGGCTGGCCAAGCAGGGCGAGATCGACAAGGAGGTGTACGCGGTCTCCCGGCTGCACGCCGAGCCCGGGTCGAGTCCCGAGCTCGGGCTGCACTTCGACCTCACCGTGCCGCTGGCCCGCTACGTGCTCGAGCACGCCGCCGCGCTGGCCTTCCCGTTCCGCCGCTACCAGATCCAGAAGGTGTGGCGCGGCGAGCGGCCGCAGGAGGGCCGCTACCGCGAGTTCACCCAGGCCGACATCGACATCGTCGACGTCGACCGGTTGGCCGCCCACCACGACGTCGAGCTGCCGCTGGTGACCCTGGAGGCGCTGGAGCGGCTGCACGTCGACCTCGGACTGCCGCCGGTGCTGATGCGGGTCAACAACCGGCTGCTGGCCCAGGGCTTCTACCTGGGGCTGGAGATTGCCGACCCGCCGGCGGTGCTGCGGCAGGTGGACAAGCTGGACAAGATCGGCCCGGACCGGGTGCGAGAGCTGCTGGTCGGCGACGTCGGGCTGAGCGAGGCCCAGGCCCGGGCCTGTGTACGCCTGGCCGAGATCTCGGCCGCCGACGGCTCGTTCGGTGACGCCGTCCGCCGCCTCGGGGTGGCACATCCCCAGCTGGACGAGGGGATCGCCTTGCTCACCGACCTGGTGAGCACCGCGGCACGTTACGTGCCGGGCCGGCTGGTGGCCGACCTCAAGATCGCCCGTGGTCTGGACTACTACACCGGGACGGTCTACGAGACCGAGCTGGTCGGGTTCGCGTCGATGGGCTCGATCTCCTCCGGCGGCCGTTACGACTCCCTGGCCAGCGACGGCCGGACCACCTATCCCGGAGTGGGCTTGTCGATCGGGGTGACCCGACTGCTGGTCCCGTTGATCGGGGCCGGACGGCTCACCGCCTCCCGGCCGGTGCCGACCGCCGTTCTGGTCGCCGTGGACTCCGAGGACACCCGGCCGGAAGCGATCGCCGTGGCCGAGCGGTTGCGCGGTCGGGGCATCGCCTGCGAGGTGGCGCCGGCCGCGGACAAGTTCGGCAAGCAGATCCGCTACGCCGACCGCCGCGGGATCCCGTTCGTCTGGTTCTGCCGCGCGGACGGCGGCGAGGTGAAGGACCTGCGCAGCGGCGACCAGCACTCCGCCGACCCGGCGGTGTGGCTTCCGCCGGAGGAGGACCGGCGGCCCGCGGTGCGCTGGAACCCGTGACTCCGCGGGTATCGGCGGTCGAGGTGCTGCACCGCCGGCTGGCCACCCAACGGCTGTTGGCGGATCGCCTCGACCGTCCGGCCGAGGTCGTCGGCCTGCTGACCGGGGTGCAGTCCCAGGAGTTCGGCCACGCCCTGTGGTCGCTCGGGATGCGCTCCGCCGGCACGTTCGCCGACGCGCAGGCGGCGTTCGACCGGGGCGAGTTCGTCCGTACCCACGTCCTCCGCCCGACCTGGCACTTCGCGCTCCCGGAGGACATCGGCTGGCTGCTCGCCGTGACGTCGCCGCGGGTGCACCAGCTCAACGGAACGATGTACCGCAAGCTCGGCCTGGACCCGGCCGGGCTGGACCGGGCGGCGGGCGTGATCGTGGACGCGCTCGCCGGCGGGGTGGCGCTCACCCGGACCGAGCTCGGGCACCGGCTGGGCACCAGCGGGGTGACCCTCGGCTACCAGGTGGCCTACGCCGAGGCCGAGGCTCTGATCGTCAGCGGTGCGCTGCGCGGGGCTCAGCACACCTATGTCCTGATGGAGGACCGGGTGCCCGTCGAGCGCCGGAGGTCCGGCGACCTGGGCGAGCTGGCGTACCGGTTCTTCGCCGGACACGGGCCCGCCAGCGTGCGGGACCTGGCGCGATGGGCGTCCTTGACCCAGACCCAGGCGACGTCGGCGACCGAGGCGGCGGCGCCGCGGCTGGCGGAGGTCACCGTGACCGGCGAGCCGCTGTGGTTCGACCCGTCGGCCCCCGAGCCGCCGGCGGAGGTCGCGTACGGGGCGCTGCTGCTGCCGCTGTACGACGAGGTGACGCTGACCTACCCATCCCTCGGCTTCCCGGCCGCGGCCGGGCACCCGCATCCGGTGGGCGAGGACCGGTTCGTCGGCTCGGTGGTGCTCGGCGACGAGTACGTGGGTACCTGGCGGCGGACGATCCAGGGCCGGACGCTCCGGGTCGAGGTGGCGCTGCCCTCCGGGCGGGGTGCCGCGGAGCACGAAGCGGTGGCGGCTGCCGCCGCGGCGCTGGCCGCGTTCTTGGGCCGGGAGCTAGCTCTCTCGATCGCTGGCTGAGCGCCAGAGTGACCGGCCGACGACGGCCCCGGCGGACACCGCCAGGATGAGGCCGACCAACGGCACCCACCGGCCCCTCAGCGGATCTGCGGCGGTCGGGTCGGCGGACGGCGTCGGGTCGGCCAGCGGCGCCCGGCCGGGACCCAGGCTCGCCGGGGCGGGCCCGGCGCGGGTGCCGCCGCAGAGATCGGCGGTCAGACCGGCCTGCTTCTCCTCGGCGAGGACCAGGAAGGGTCCGGCTCCGCGGATCTCCAGTCCGCAGGTCCCGCCGGCGCTGGCCGTCGTGACGACCAGGGTGCGGGTCGCCCGGCCCTTGTAGACCCGGTCCACGGTGAAGAAGAGGGTGCGGGTCTTGGTGCCCTCGTCCACCTGGTCGTCGCCGACGGTCCCGGTGAAGATGACGTCCGCCCGGGCCGTGAGCTCGGCCTCGGACGATTCGGGGCAGGAGCACGCGTACGCCGGCGCCGGGCTGGCCCAGGCGGCGGTGAGAGCCAGCAGCACGCCGGCTAGCAGCAGAGCGGCCACCCGGACTCCGGTCCGGGTTGCGGTGGTCATCGGTTCCGGCCGGGTCGCCAGAGCACCGCCAGGCCGGCGACGGCCACGGCTCCGACCGCCAGCAGCGTGATGCCGGCGATGGCCAGGCCGCGGCTGAGGGTCCGGTCGGCCCCGGTGGCCCGCTCCTCCCGGTCGGACGCGCCGGGCAGCGGCTCGCGGGGCGTGCCCAGGGCCCGCGGGACGTTGGCGGTGGGCAGGTTGCCCCGGCAGGTGTCGGTGACCAGCCGGGCGACCGCCGCGTCGCCGCTGCCCTCGACCGCCTGGACGGAGAAGATCACCCAGGTGGTGCCCAGCTCGGGGGCCATGCCGCACTCGGCGCTGTCCCGCGGCGTCGCGACGACCTGCTCGGCGTACACCGTGCCCTTGTAGACCGCGTCGACCGTGAACCGGATGTCGGTGCGGGCGCCCTCACCCCGGTCCACCTTGCGCAGCGCGGTCACCGTGCCCCGGAAGACGGCGTCAGCCTGGCGGGCGGCGCCGGACGGCGTGACCGGCGAGCACTCGCAGGCGAACGCGGGCCGTGGGTTGCTGGCGGCTCCCAGCAGTCCCAGCACGACCGCCGCCAACAGGGCGATCAAGCGGGGCGCGAGCCGACTCACCCGGCCAGTGTCGGTGGCGGTGGGGACGAAAACAAGATCACGGAGGCTGAGCGCGGTGCGTAGGATCAACCACGCTCGATCCAGGGGAAGAGGAAGGCACTTCGTTGATGCGCAGCCACGGCGCCGGCACCTTACGGGCCGAGCACACCGGGACCACCGTCACGCTGTCCGGCTGGGTGGCCCGCCGGCGCGACCACGGCGGAGTGGCGTTCCTCGACCTGCGGGATGCCTCCGGCGTGGTCCAGGTGGTGGTCCGGGACGAGATGCTGGCCGCGTCCGGCGCCCACGACCTGCGCAACGAGTACTGCGTCCAGGTTCGCGGTGAGGTGGCCCGGCGGCCGGAGGGCAATGCCAACGCGGACCTGCCCACCGGGGAGATCGAGGTGGTCGCTGCGGCGCTGGAGGTGCTGAACCCGTCGGCCCCGCTGCCGTTCCCGATCGACGAGCGGGTCAACGTGGGGGAGGAGGTTCGGCTGAAGTACCGCTATCTCGACCTGCGGCGGCCGGGGCCCGCCGCCGCGATCCGGATGCGCAGCGAGGTCAACCGGGTGGCCCGCAACCTGCTGGCGGAGCGCGGCTTCGTCGAGATCGAGACGCCTACCATGACCCGGTCGACCCCGGAGGGCGCCCGCGACTTCCTGGTGCCGGCCCGACTCCGGCCCGGCTCCTGGTACGCCCTGCCGCAGAGCCCCCAGCTGTTCAAGCAGCTGCTGATGGTGGCCGGGATGGAGCGGTACTTCCAGATCGCCCGCTGCTACCGCGACGAGGACTTCCGCGCCGACCGGCAGCCCGAGTTCACCCAGCTCGACATCGAGATGAGCTTCGTCGAGCAGGAGGACGTTCTCGCCCTCACCGAGGCGCTGGTGCCGGCGATCTGGTCGCTGGTCGGCGTCGAGGTTGCGACGCCGATCCCACGGCTGACCTACGCCGAGGCGATGAACCGCTACGGCACCGACAAGCCGGACCGCCGCTTCGGTACCGAGCTGGTCGAGCTGACCGGGTTCTTCGCCGACACCCCGTTCCGGGTGTTCCAGGCCGACTACGTGGGCGCCGTGGTGATGCCGGGCGGGGCCGGCCAGCCGCGCAAACAGCTGGATGCCTGGCAGGAGTTCGCCCGGCAGCGCGGGCACCGCGGCCTGGCGTACGTGCTGGTGGGTAGCGACGGCGAGCTGGGCGGTCCGGTGGCCAAGAACCTCTCCGAGGCCGAGCGGGCCGGAGTGGCCGAGGCCGTCGGCGCCTCCCCCGGAGACTGCATCTTCTTCGCCGCCGGGCTGCGCTCACAGGCCCAGAGCCTGCTGGGGGCGACGCGGCTGGAGATCGGCCGCCGGCTGGGCCTGTTCGACCCCGCCGACTGGGCCTTCTGCTGGGTGGTCGACGCACCGCTGTTCGAGCCGGCCGCCGAGGCGGTCAGGGCCGGTGACGTCGCCGTGGGCACCGGCTCCTGGACGGCGGTGCACCACGC
>DASQVF010000025.1:0-7053 GCA_035640915.1 Propionibacteriaceae bacterium | reverse complement strand
GCGTACGCCCTGAGCCGGGGCCAGCGCGACTTCACCTCGATCACCCAGACGGTGGCCACCAAGTACGAGGTGCTCTGCGAGCACAAGCTCGCGGCCCAGGCTCGTGAGCTGCTACAGGGCATGCCCGGCGCCCGCGCCGCGGCCTTCGAGTAGGAGCGCCGGTTGGTGAGCGAATGCCACCCCGGGTGCAGGGCCCGGCGCTTCATAGGCAACACTCAGGTTTGGTGCCGGCTAGGGTCCGGACCATCGGGGGGTCGTTTACATCGTAAACAGGACTGGTTTACACTGTAAACAGACCGGTCGCCGAGCGTGGGCCCGACGGTCGGCCAACGCCCGCCGCACAGGGTGGCGGGCGAGGCAGAAGGAGAAACGCGCATGGAAATCATCGGAGTGATCATCGCGGGCATCATCATTGGCCTGCTCGGAAAGTTCGTCGCTCCGGGCGACAAGGACAACATCCCGCTGTGGCTCACCATCCTCTGCGGGATCGGTGGCGTCATCCTCGGCTGGTACATCTACACCGCGTTCGGTGGCGATGGCAGCCCGGGTATCGACTGGGTCCGCTGGCTGATCGCGATCGCGGTGGCGGCGGTGCTGGTCATCATCGCCTCCACGCTGACCGGTCGCAGCCGGACCCGGCGTACGACGCTGTAACTCGCGGGGACCGATGGGTTCGCCCGCCCTCGCGGGCGGGCGGACCCGTTCCCGCTCGGTACGACGAGGGCCCGGTGGCCCGGCTACAGCCACTTATCTGGTGTTCAGCTCGGGCCGCTCCAGCTGGGAACCGGCGGCAGGTAGCGGTGCTGCGGGGCCGCCGTCACGGCGGACCTTCGCGCCCGGAGCGAGCCCAGACCTCTGCCATCCAGCGCTCGACGTCGGCGCTGGTCCGCGGCAGGGCGGAGGAGAGGTTCACGCAGCCGGTCTCGGTGATCAGGATGTCGTCCTCGATCCGTACGCCGATGCCGCGCAGCCGCTCGGGCACCAGCTCGTCGTCGGCCTTGAAGTACAAGCCGGGCTCCACGGTCAGCACCATGCCGGGTTGCAGGGTGCCCTCCCGGTAGTTCTCCCGCCGCGCCTGGGCGCAGTCGTGCACGTCGATCCCTAGATGGTGGGAGGTGCCGTGCACCATCCACCGCCGGTGCTGTCCGCCGTCCTCGGCCAGCGACTCCTCCGCACTGACCGGCAGCAGGCCCCACTCCTCGAGGTGCGCGGCGATCACCCGGATCGCGGCATCGTGCACATCGGAGAACTTCGCCCCGGGCCGCGCCGCCTCGATCCCGGCCTGCTGCGCCGCGTACACCGCGTCATAGACCATCCGCTGGTCGTCGCTGAACCGGCCGTTGACGGGCAGGGTCCGGGTGACGTCGGCGGTGTAGAGCGAGTCCAGCTCGATCCCGGCGTCGAGCAGCAGCAGGTCGCCGTTGCGCACGTCACCGTCGTTGCGGATCCAGTGCAAGGTGCAGGCATGCTCGCCGGAGGCGGCGATGGTGTCGTAGCCGACGGCGTTGCCCACGTGCCGGGCGTGCAGGCCGAAGATGCCCTCGACCCAACGCTCGCCGCGGCCGCGGCGGACTGCCTCGGGCAGCTGCGCCACCACGGCCGAGAAGGCCTCGACGGTCTGCCGGCAGGCTTCCCGCAACTCCTCGATCTCGAACTCGTCCTTGGTCAGCCGGAGCTCGCTGAGCGCCTGGGCCAGCTCGGCGTCGGGAGAGAGCTGACCCTCCTCCCGGGCTGACTCGTCCGGGCGGACCTCGGCCACGACCTCGGCGATCTCGCGCTCGAGGTCGACCGGCAGCACCCGCAGCGGGGTGGTGTCGGCGTCCTTGCGCAGCTGGTCGGGCAGGTCGTCGATGTCCGCACAGGCGATGCCACACAGCGCCGCCATCTCCTCCAGCGAGGGCCGCACGCCCACCCAGAGCTCACCGAACCGGGCGTCGGCGTAGAACTCCTCGGAGTCCCGCGCCGCCCGCGGCCGGAAATACAGTGTGGCGTCGTGGCCGCTGTCGGTCGGCTCGAGGACGAGGACGGCGTCGGGTTCCCGGTCGGTGCCCAGGCCAGTGAGGTGCGCGAACGCCGCGTGCGGCCGGAAGCGGAAGTCGGTGTCGTTGCTGCGGGTCTTGAGTCCGCCGGCCCCGATCACCAGCCGCTCGCCGGGGAACTGCGCGCTGATCGCCGATCGGCGCTCCGGAGCCCACTCGGCCGCGGGCAGCCGTTCCGGCAGTTCGGACGGGTAGGGCGCCCAGCCCTGGGTGATGAACGCCTTGAAGGCGTCGGAGAACGGCACCTGCCGGTTGGGCAGTGCGGGACGACGGTCACTCACCCGGGAAGTTTATTGCCGAGGTCGCGGCTGAGCCTGTCGAAGTGCGGTCTTCGACAGCCTCAGACCGCATGCCGCTAACCTGCCCACGTGACCCAGGTGTACCTGATCCGGCATGGTGAGACCGAGTGGAGCCTCAGCGGCCAGCACACCTCGGTGACCGACCTGCCGTTGACCGAGGGCGGCGAGGCCAAGGCCAAGCTGCTGCGCGGCTACCTGGACCCGGCCGCGTTCCAGCTCATCTTGACCAGTCCGCGGCAGCGTGCCCGGCGGACCGCGGAGCTGGCCGGGTTCACCGGCGAGTACGAGCCGAAGGTCGAGCCCGACCTGGCCGAATGGGCCTACGGGGACTACGAGGGGATCACTACCCACGAGATCCACGAGCGGTTCGACCCTCACTGGCGGATCTTCACCGGGCCGACTCCGGGCGGCGAGTCGCCCGAGCAGATGCGGGCGCGGATGGACCGGCTGATCGCGAAGGTCCACGCCGCTGACGTCGACCAGGCGATCCTGTTCGGCCACGGGCACGCGCTGCGGGCCCTGACCATGGCTTGGCTCGGTCTGGACCTGGCCGCCGGCGCACAGTTCGAGCTGCACACCGGGACCATCTGTGTGCTGTCGGAGGAGCGGGACGGCCAGACCCTCGAGCTGTGGAACGCGCCGGTGCACGAGCTCGCCACCTGACCGGCACGGGAGTCGCCGGGCGCGGCGGCCCGGGCTCTAGGCGTGGGTCAAGCTCTGGTTCTGGTCAACCGCCTGCGACTCGGCGATCAGCCGACGACGAGCGGACCAGAACGCAGTGGCGGCAAGGCCGGTCGTGCCCACCATGATGGCCGCCATCGCAACCCCGCTGCCGTCGTCCAGTGCGCCGACCAGCGGCGCGATGGACCCGCCGACCAGGAACTGCGCAGCGCCGAGCAGGGCGGCAGCCGTCCCGGCCACCTCACCGTGCCGGCTCAGAGCGATGGCCGGGGCGTTCGGGACGGTCAGCCCGGCGGCGGACAGGATCACCGCCACCGGCACCAGGAACCCAGCCAGACCGCCCAGGCCGGTCAGGTTGGCCACGAGCAGGGCCACTCCCCCGGACAGCGCGATCAGTACCGCTACGGACATCACCCGCACGGGCCCGAACCGGGCGACCAGGACGGGGTTGAGCTGGGTCATCAGGATCATGCCGGCCGCGTTCGCGCTGAAGGCGATGCCGAACTCCTGCGGCGACAGGCCGAAGCGCCCCTGGAGGATGAAAGGCCCGCCCGCGATGTAGGCGAACAGGGTCGCGAAAGCCAGACCGGCCACGGCGACCATGACCAGGAAGGTGCGGTCGGTGAACAGGCGGCCGTAGGACTGGAGCGAGCCGCGTACCGTCGCGGGCCGCCGGCGGGCGGTCGGAAGCGTCTCGGGCAGGGCCCGCCAGGCCAGGACCCACAACCCGATGGCGGTCACGGCGAGGAGCACGAAGATGCCGCGCCACGAGGTGATGGTGAGCAGCGCGCTGCCCAGCGAAGGCGCGAGGATCGGCGCGACGCCGAGGACCAGCATCAGCCGCGACAGCAGCTGGGCGGCCCGGACCCCGGTGAACAGGTCCCGGACGATCGCCATGACCACCACCGAGACGGCGGCGCCGGCCACGCCCTGCAGCGTCCGGGTCACGCTCAGCAGGCCGATCGAGGGAGCCAGCGCGCAGAGCAGCGACATGACTCCGTGGGCGGCCAGGCCGACCAACAGCGGGCGGCGGCGGCCGACGGTGTCGGACAGCGGCCCGATGATCAGCTGGCCGAGACCGAGACCGAGCAGCAGACCGGTGATGGTGAGCTGGGCCTGGGCGTCCGTGGCGCCCATCTCCTCGCTCAGCTGAGGCAGCGCGGGAAGGTAGGTGTCGATGGTCAGCGGCCCGATGGCCATCAGGGCGCCCAGCACGACGACCAGCTGGACGTAGCGGCGGCCGACGAAGCGGGCGGCGGGAGCGGGTTCGTGCGGGCGGGCGGTCTCCAGGGCCGGTTCGGCCAGGGACGTCATGAATGCAGGTCCTTCTCAGTGAGGGCACGGGGCTCACAACACTGTGGCCTGATCGAGATCACGGGCCGGACGGCCAGCGGCCGCAAGGACGAGTGTCTGACTGGCAAGAACCCCTTCCCGAAGGGTTTCATTCCCCGACGACGTCCGAATTTCTCGATCAGTAGGGTGGTCCCGGCGCCGTGGCCGCAACCGGCGCGCACGTTCGGAGGAGTTGAGGACGATCAAGGCCGATCCTGGCTCGCAGCTGCGACTGCTGGACCTGCAGGCGACCGACACCGCGCTGGCCCAGCTCGAGCACCGACGCCGATCCTTGCCGGAGCATGCCGAGCTGGCGCGGCTCCGGACCGAGCAGGCGACAGTGCGCTCCGATCTGGTGGCCGCGGACACCGCGGTGAGCGACCTGGAGCTGGAGCAGACCAAGGCGGAGTCGGACCTGGACCCGGTGCGGGAACGGTTGGCGCGGAACCAACGGCGGATCGCGGACGGCTCGGTGCCGGACGCCAAGGCGCTGTCGTCGATGGTGGCCGAGGTGGACCACCTCAAGAAACGGATCGGTGATCTCGAGGATGCCGAGCTCGAGGTGATGGAGCAGCTCGAGCAAGCCGTCGCCGAGCGGGACCGGCTGCGAAGACGGGTCGACGAGCTGGCGACGGCGGTGGCCGATGTGACGGCTCGGCGGGACGAGCAGCTCGGCGCCCTCGACGCGGAGGTCGGCCAACGGCGTACCGAACGGGCCGCGATCGCCCCCACCATCGACGCTCCGCTGCTCGCCCTCTACGACAAGATCGCCGCGACTCATCGCGGGGTCGGGGCCGCCGAGCTACGGGCCCGGCGGTGCACCGGCTGTCAGCTCGAGGTGAACGCGGCCGATCGTCAACGCTTCGCCGCGGCCGCCACCGACGAGGTGCTGCGCTGTGAGGAGTGCAGCCGGATCCTGGTTCGGACCGCGAACTCGGGGCTCTGAACCGATGCCCGCACTCCAGGTCGGCCTGCCTGAGGAGCTTCCCGCCGAGCTGGCCGCCGGCCTGGCCGCGATCCGGACGGAGCTGGAGGTGCCGGAGGAGTTCCCGCCCGATGTCGTCGCGGCCGCAGAGCGGGCCGCCGCCGCGCCGCGGCTGCCGGAGGTCGACCGGACCGATCTCGAGTTCATCACCATCGATCCCGCAGGGTCGCGGGACCTCGACCAGGCGGTCCACATCACCCGGGACGGCTCGGGCTTCGTGATCTCGTACGCCATCGCGGACGTGGCGGCCTTCGTAACCCCGGGCGACCCGGTGGACCTGGAGGCTCACCGGCGGGGGATGACGCTGTACGCGCCGAACTGCCGCGCCCCGTTGCACCCGCCGGCGCTGAGTGAAGGAGCGGCCAGTCTGCTTCCGGACCAGGTGCGACCGGCGCTGTTGTGGACGATCCGCGTCGACGCCCGGGGCAAGATGACCGGGGCCGAGGTCGACCGGGCGCTGGTGTGCAGTCGGGACCAGCTCAGCTACGTCGAGGCTCAGGCCGAGATCGACCGCGGTTCCCCGCGGGAGACCCTGGAGCTGCTGTCGCTGGTCGGCCGCTGGCGGGAGCGGCGCGAGGTCGAGCGCGGCGGGGTGAGCCTGCAGACCCCGGAGCAGGAGGTGGTGGCCGACGACTCCGCCTGGCGGCTGGTGTTCCGGGCGCCGCTGCCCGTGGAGGGCTGGAACGCGCAGATCTCGCTGCTGACCGGGATGGCTGCGGCGCACCTGATGCTCTACGGCCAGACCGGCGTACTGCGTACGATGCCGCCGGCCGAGTCCGGGGCGTTGCGGCGGCTGCGGCAGACCGCGCGGGCGCTGGGCATCCGCTGGCCGGCGGAGCTCGACTATCCCGACTTCGTCCGCAGCCTGGACCCGGAGCAGCCACGGGAGGCGGCCATGCTGAACGCGTGCACCACGCTGTTCCGGGGTGCCGGGTACAAGGCGTTCAGCGGAGGACTGCCGGAGGAGGCGGAGCACGCGGCGCTGGCCATCGACTACGCCCACGTGACGGCCCCCCTGCGTCGCCTGGTGGACCGCTACGCCGGGGAGATCTGTGTCGCACTGTGCGCCGACCGGCCGGTGCCGGACTGGGTGCGGCAACGGCTCGACGGGCTGCCGGATGAGATGGCCGCGGCCGAGCGCCGGGCCAAGCGCTACGAGCGGGCGGTGATCGACCTGGTCGAGGTCTTCCTGCTGAAGGACCGCGTTGGCGAGGTCTTCCCCGGCACGGTGGTCGATGTCGACCGCGACCGCGACCGGGGAACCGTGGTGATCCCCGAGCCCGCCGTCTCCGCCAAGGTCAAGGGGTCGCACCTGCCGTTGGGCGAGCAGGTGCAGGTGCGGCTGACCAGCGCCGACCTGTCGAAGGGCGTTGTGGCCTTCGAGCTGGCCTGAGCAGGAAGTTGTCCACAGATCGCGGTGACGCCTCTGGTCGCCGCCGGCCGGTAAGCCGGAGGGTGAAGGCCATGAGGTCCGCCTTCATACGCCAGTTGGCCGTGGCGTCGCGGCCCCGGTCAGTACGTGACTCGACAGCCGCAGGCGTCAAGCCGTCCACCCTTCGTGGCCCGAGGTGGCGCTCTACCAGTCGCGGGTTCTACGTGCCGGCAGATGTCCCGATCACCTCCGCGCAGCGCATCCTTGACGTGGTGCCCTTGGTGCCGCCACAAGGGGCGCTGGCCTATGTCCTGGGCGTCGGCCTATGTCCTGGGCGTGGATGCG
>DASQVF010000024.1:0-5854 GCA_035640915.1 Propionibacteriaceae bacterium | reverse complement strand
AAGCTGGTCGCCGACGCCAAGTACGGGGAGATCCTCGGCCTGCACATGATCGGTCCCGACGTCACCGAGCTGCTGCCCGAGCTGACCCTGGCCCAGCTGTGGGACCTGACCGCGGAGGAGGTGGCGCGCAACGTGCACGCCCACCCGACGCTGTCCGAGGCACTGAAGGAAGTGGCCCACGGCATCTCAGGTCACATGATCAACTTCTGATCGGCTGTTCGCTCGGAAAGCCGCGGTTGGCGGGAGACGGGGCAGTTCCTCGCCGAGAACGCCCCGCAACCCGCCAGCGCTGGTTGACGGGCGATGCCCGGCGTCAGAGGAACCGGTACGGGTTGGCGTTCAGCGAGGCCATCACGAACCAGGACGTGGCGCCGATGTGGAGGTTGGGGAAGTAGCCGAAGCCGAAGCCGGTGTCCATCGGCGAGCTGGCGGCGACGATCCCACCCTCCCCGGAGCGGCCGTTGAAGGTCTGGCCCTGTCCGAGGCGCTGCTGCGCGACCCGGATGGTGTCCAGCAGCTCCTCCGCGTCGGCGCGATCGTCACCGCGGCCGCGGTCCCGCAGGGCCAGCGCCAGCTGGGCGGTGCCCTCGAACCAGACGGCGGCGTCGTCGGGCTTGGGGTTGTAGGACTGGCCGCCGATGGGGGTGTCGGTGTCGGTGAGCAGCGAGCCGCTGGCGAACGCGACTCCGGTGAACGAGTCGTTCCCGGTCAGGGTCGAGTTCTTCCGCAACGGAGTGTCGGTGGTGGCGAGGTTGTTGGCCGCCCAGTCCAGGGCGGCGGCGTAACGGGACTGGCGAGCGGCCAGCCACGACCAGGTCTGGACATCCAGTGGCCACTGGAGCGGGTTCGTGTTCACCGTCGCGCCGTCGTTCGAGCCGGTGTAGAAGAACCCGGCCTCGGCGTTCCACATCCGCTCCACGAAGTCCCAGGCGTGCTCCGCGCGCTGGGCCCACACGCGGTCACCGGTGAGCCGGGCCAGCAGCCGGAACAGGGCGTAGACGTCGATGTTGTGCTCGGCGGACTTGAAACCCTCCAGGCCCGGCGTGAGCCCGAACTCATAACCGCCGAGCCCGGTGGTGGAGTAGGCGTTGTCCTGGATCCAGGTACCGATCTTCACCACCCCGTCGAGGTAGCGGCGTTCCCGGGTCTCCCGGGCGAGCTGGGCCAGCGCCAGCCCGGTCCAGGCCATGTCGCCGACCGCGGTGCCGGTGAACCCGAAGTTGGCCGCGGGCACCGGTGGGTCCTGGGCCACCCGGTAGGCCTGACGTAGCCGGCCGTCCGGCTCCTGCACCCTCAGGAAGCCGTCGCCGATGGCGCGGGCCCGGCGAACATCACCCGCGGCGAGGAGGGCGATGACGGTGAGGCCGTTGTCGTAGATGAATCCGACATCGCCGAGGCCTGAGTCGTCCTGGTAGCTCTGGGCCAGCCGGGGTCCGGAGGACCGGTAGGCGTCGGTGACCCGCTGCAGGAAGCGCACGGCGCGGCGGGTGGCCGCCGGCCCGCTGGGCGCCCCGTTCGGCGTGGCCGCCTGCGCCACGCCGGCGCCGCCCAGGAGCGGCAGGCCCACGCCGAGGGCGGCGGCACCTCCCAGCATGGTGCGCCGGCGCATGGCGAAGGAGTCTGTCATCGTTGTCCCTCCAGGGTTGTCGAAGCGGAACTGCCGCGGTTACTGCTTATCAGATCAGCCGGACGATCAGCCGGAGACGTAGCCCTGCAGCTGGTCGCGCTCGAACTCGATCTGGGTGATGTGGGACTTCACCGCATCGCCGATGCTCACGATGCCGGTCATCCGGCCGTGGTCGTCGACGACCGGGAGGTGTCGGATGCGCTGCTCGGTCATGATCGTCATCAGGGACTGGACCGAGTCCTGGGCGGTACAGGTCTGGACGTCGGTGGTCATGATCTCCGAAACGGGTCCGCTGAGGAAGTCGGTGCCGTCGAGCAGTCGCCGGACGATGTCCCGCTCGGTGACGATCCCGGACACCTCGCGTCCGTCGACCGACACCACGACCGCGCCGAGGTTGTACTCCTCGAGCAGCCCCACGACCTCGAGCACGGTGGCGCTCGGGCGGACGGTGATGACGTGGAAGCCCTTGGTCCGGAGCAGCTCGTGGATCCGCATCAGCCCACCTCCTTGGCCGAAGACTAACCATTCTCGGCGTTCGGAAGAAAGGTTCGGTCCACCGGCCTGGAACGCGTATCGTGTTCCGTCGTGTCTTCTCGACCACGCCTGCTCCTCTCGTCGGTGGCTCTGCTGATGGCCGCCGGCTGTGCCCAAGCCACCGTGACGACACCGCGCGCGTCGACCGCCTCGTCACCGGCGCCGGCGGTGTCCTCCGTCAGTCCCAGTTCGAGTCCGAGTCCCTCCAGCCCGTCGCCCACCGCGAGCGGGACGCCGACGCCCGACCCCGGACCGGCGCTGCCGCGCGGCGGGCGGGAGATCTTCCCGACCTACCGCCTCGTCGGGTACGCCGGACTCACCGGCGCGTCCACCCTCGGCCGACTCGGCACGGGGCCGCTCGACCAGCGGGTCCGGGAGCTGGAGAAGCGCGCTCGTCCGTACGCGGCCGGCCGCAAGATCATGCCGGTGCTCGAGGTGATCACCACCATCGTCCACGGCACCCCCGGGAAAGACGGGAAGTACCGCAGTCGGATCAGCAACGAGGAGATCGAGACCTACCTGCGGGCCGCGCGCAAGCGCAAGGCGCTGCTGCTGCTCAACATCCAGCCCGGTCGCTCGGAGTTCCTGATCGAGGCCAAGGCGTACGAGCGGTGGCTGAAGGAGCCCGACGTCGGGATTGCGCTGGACCCGGAATGGGCCATGGACGCCGGCCAGCGACCGGGCGGCGCGTACGGGCACACGACGGGGGCGGAGCTGAACGAGACGGCGGAGTACCTGGCCGGGCTGGTGCGCGAGCACGACCTGCCGGAGAAGGTGATGGTCTACCACCAGGTGGCGGCCAGCGTCGTCCGCAAGGAGTCGGGTCTCAAGGCGCATGACGGAGTGGCCATCATCAAGTCCGTGGACGCTCTGGGCCCACCCGGCCCCAAGATCAACACCTACCGGGTGGTCAACAAGACCACGCCGAAGCACGTGCATGCCGGCTTCAAGCTGTTCTTCACCGAGGACACCGAGGGTGGTAGCCAGCTGATGAGCCCGCGTGAGGTGCTGAGGCTGAAGCCGCAGCCCGAGTATGTGATGTACGAGTAGTCGATCGCGCGGACGGCGCGCTCCCACAAGGAGCACAATGACGCCCATGACGTACCCACCGCTGTGGCTCACCGGGGACCCGAAGGCCGACCAGCTCCTCACAGACGACGACAACGCGCTGCTGATCGGCATGATCCTGGACCAGCAGGTGCCGATGGAGAAGGCCTTCAGTGGACCGCGGGTGATCGCCGAGCGGATGGGCGGCACCCTCGACGTGGCGGCGATCGCCGCCAGTGACGAGGAAGATTTCGTCGCGCTGTGCTCGACCCCGCCGGCCATCCACCGCTTCCCGGGATCGATGGCCAAGCGGGTCCGCCAGTGCTGCCAGGTGCTGGTCGAGCGCTACGACGGGCAGGCCGCCAACGTGTGGCGGGACCAGCCGACCGGGGCGGCGGTGAAGGCCGCGCTGGCCGAGCTGCCGGGCTTCGGCGCGGACAAGGCGGCCATCTTCACCGCCGTGCTGGGCAAGCGGCGCGGCGTGACGCCGCCGGGCTGGCGCGAGGCGGCCGGATACTACGGCGAGCCCGACACCTTCCGGTCGGTCGCCGACATCGTCGACGCCGACTCCCTGCAGCGGGTCCGGGAGACGAAGCAGCAGGTGAAGGCAGCGAAGAAGTCCGTGGCGGAGGTGCCGCGATGAGCGTCGACGTCGCGCAGGTCCGTCGAAGCCGCAGCTACCACGGGCTGATCGGGGTCGGCCTGGTCAGCTACGGCCTGGTCCATCTGGTGCTGGCGTGGCTGGCGCTGCAGATCGCGTTCGGCGGCCGCGAGGACGCTTCCGCCGGGGGAGCGCTGCAGCAGCTCACCCGCCAGCCGCTGGGCACGGTGCTGCTCTGGGTGATGGCAATCGGGCTGTTCACCCTGGTTCTGTGGCAGGCGCTGGAGGCCACCATCGGCCGAGAAGCGCCCGGACGTGACGGGCGGCTGCGCAAGCGACTGTCCTCGGCCGGCCGGGCCGTGGTCTACCTGGCGCTGGGCATCCTCGCGGTCGGGGTCGCCATGGGTGACGGCGGCGGGTCCGGCAACGGCGAGCAGACCCTGTCGACCCGGCTGATGGCCCTGCCGTTCGGCCGGCTCCTGGTCGGAGCCGTCGGTGTCGCGGTGATCGCGGTCGGCATCTCCCAGATCGTCAAAGGGGTCAAGCAGAAGTTCACCGAGGACCTGGACTCGGGGGTCGGACAGTTCGTCCGCCGGCTCGGCACCGCGGGCTACTGCGCCAAGGGGGTCGCGTTGGCCATCATCGGCGGGTTGTTCGGGTACGCGGCTCTGACCTACGACCCGGAGAAGGCGGGCGGCCTGGATGCCGCGCTGTCCACCGTCCGCTCGCAGCCCTTCGGCACGGTGCTGCTGGTCGTCATGGCACTCGGAATCGCCTGCTTCGGGGTGTTCTGCTTCGTCTGGGCGCGCAAGGCGCGCTACTGAGCGCCGGCGTCGAGAGATCGTGGGCCGGCCCATCAGTCCTGCGGGCGCCAGAAGCCGTCGTGCACCGCCACGGCCTCCGGCAGTGGGAACGGCCCGCGCACCTCGACCGGCCGCTGGCCGCGGCCGAACACCTCACGGCAGGGCAGGCTCAACGTCGGGTTCTCCGGGTCCGGCCCGGTCAGGTCGGCCAGCGTGGACTCAGCCAGCGCGTACACGACCTCGCCGATGCCGGACCAGTAGATGGCACCGGAGCACATCGCGCACGGCTCGGTGCTGGTGTAGAGCGACATGCCGCCCAGCGCCTGACGGGAGTAGCGGCGGCTGGCCAGCCGGACCAGGTTCGTCTCGGCGTGGCCGGTGGCGTCGGCCTCGGTGACGACGGTGTTCTCCGCCTCGAGCAGCACCGTTCCGTCGGCATGGACCAGCACGGAGCCGAACGGGTGGTTGCCATGCTCCCGGGCGGCACGGGCGACGGCGATCGCCTGCCGGAGCAGCGCTTCATCGGAGGCCACGACGCCACCTTACGGATCCGACGGTGGGGCCGGAGAGTAAGACTTGACCATGCGCGACCAGCAGCTCTTCATCGACGGCGCCTGGGTGGCCGGCGTCGACACCCTCGAGGTGCGTGACCCCTTCGACCAGTCCCTGGTCGGAACCTACGCCGTGGCCGCTCCCGAGCAGGCCGCCGAGGCGGTGGCCGCGGCCAAGGCGGCGATGCGAGCCGGCTGGCCGGCGTCCGCCCGGGCCGACCTGCTGCTCGAGACCAGCCGGCTGGTGGGGGAGCGGTCCGAGGACTTCGCCGAGCAGATCCGGGCCGAGGCCGGCAAGCCGATCGCCGCCGCCCGGGTCGAGGTGTCCCGCGCCGTCACCACGCTGCGAGTGGCGGGGGAGGAGGCGCGGCGGCTGCCGTCGGAGACGGTCCAGTTCGACGAGATCAACGGCGTCGTGCCGTTCGGGTTCACCGTCCCGCGGCCGTTCGGGGTGGTTGCGGCGATCACCCCGTTCAACTTCCCGCTGAACCTGGTGCTGCACAAGGTGGCCCCGGCGCTGGCCGCCGGCTGCGCCGTCGTGCACAAACCCTCGGAGCGTACGCCGCTGACCGCCGGGCTGCTCGCCGAGACGATGGCCGAGGCCGGGCTGCCGGCCGGCTGGCTCAACCTCGTCACCGGCCGGCCCGCCGAGATCGTGCCGGTGTGGAACGACCATCCCGACGTCGCGGTG
>DASQVF010000023.1:0-5166 GCA_035640915.1 Propionibacteriaceae bacterium | reverse complement strand
CGGCACCCGGTCCCGCCGGCGTGCTGCAGACCTACCGCGTACACGATCTCCACGGCGTGGCGCAGGTCGTCGCGTTCTGACCTGAGGGTCCTGCTCGCCCTTGCCGCAAACTCTGACGGGTGCGTGGCAGCTCCGGCGTCTGGCCGTCGCGATCGAGTGGGATCGGACCGCGTAGTTGCGGTCGGATCCCACACGATCCTGCGGTCAGGCGACGGCGTCAGCCGGTGGCGTCCATGTCGCTCGGCCGCTCTCCGGCCGGCGCCATGTTGCTGGGCTCGGTGTCCTGGTCCTGGTCCGGGTCGTAATCAGCGGTCGAGTCGGGCGCGTCGGTCTCGGCGCCGGCGATATCTCCGGGCTGTTCGGGTTCGGTCATGTCTCTGTCCTACCCGGTCGCGCCGGTTCCGCGCAGATCAGGGTGCAACCAGGGTTGAGCGAACCTCGCTCAAGTTGGAATACTGAGGCTGCGTCACAGAGTTGAGTGAAATAGACTCAATCTCGATCCGGAGCACTAGAAGGACCGCCCTATGGACACGAACAAGCTGACGACCAAGAGCCGGGACGCGGTCTCGGCCGCCCTGCGCAACGCCCTGACCAACGGCAACCCCAACGCCGAGCCGTCGCACCTGTTGCACGCGCTGCTGATGGTGCCGGGCAACACGGTGGCCCCGCTGCTGCAGGCCGTCGGTGCCGACCCGGCCGTAGTCGACGCCGCCGCGCAGGGAGCGATCGCCAAGCTGCCGGCCGCCAGGGGATCCTCGGTGAGCCAGCCGCAGCTGTCCGGCTCGTTCGCCCGGGTCCTGGCCGACGCGGAGAACCGCGCCGAGCAGATGGGCGACGCGTACGTGGCCACCGAGCACCTGCTGATCGCGCTGGCCGCGGTGCAGTCCGACGCCCGCAAGATCCTCGTCGACCTCAAGATCAGCCACACCGCGCTCACCCAGAAGTTCAACGAGCTGCGCGGCAGCAAGCGGGTCACCAGCCCGGAGGCCGAGGGAACCACGTCCGCCCTGGACCAGTACGGCGTCGACCTGACCGAACGGGCCCGGGAGGGCAAGCTCGACCCGGTGATCGGCCGGGACACCGAGATCCGCCGCGTCGTCCAGGTGCTGGCTCGCCGGACCAAGAACAACCCGGTGCTGATCGGCGAACCCGGGGTCGGCAAGACCGCCGTCGTCGAGGGACTGGCCCAGCGGCTGGTCGCCGGCGACGTGCCGGACTCGCTCAAGGGCCGCCGGCTGATCAGCCTCGACCTGCCGAGCATGGTGGCCGGCGCCAAGTACCGCGGCGAGTTCGAGGAGCGGCTGAAGGCCGTGCTGACCGAGATCCGCGACGCCGAGGGCCAGATCATCACCTTCATCGACGAGCTGCACACCGTCGTGGGGGCGGGCGCGACCGGCGACTCCTCGATGGACGCCGGCAACATGCTCAAGCCGATGCTGGCCCGCGGGGAGCTGCGGATGATCGGCGCGACCACCCTGGACGAGTACCGGGAGCGGATCGAGAAGGACCCCGCGCTCGAGCGCCGGTTCCAGCAGGTGTTCGTCGGTGAGCCGAGCGTCGAGGACACCATCGCCATCCTGCGCGGTCTGCGGGAGCGCTACGAGGCGCACCACAAGGTCGCGATCACCGACGGGGCGCTGGTTGCGGCGGCCAGCCTGTCCAACCGCTACATCACCTCCCGGCAGCTGCCCGACAAGGCGATCGACCTCGTCGACGAGGCCGCGTCCCGACTGCGGATGGAGATCGACTCCTCGCCGGAGGAGATCGACCAGCTGCGCCGCACGGTCGAGCGGATGCAGATGCAGAAGTTCGCGCTGGAGAAGGAGTCCGATCCCGGCAGCGTGGATCGGCTCCAGCGGCTGACCGAAGATCTGGCCAACACCGAGGAGCAGCTCCGCGCCCTGGAGGCCCGCTGGCAGGCCGAGAAGTCGGGTCTGAACCGGGTCGGCGAGCTCAAGGCCGAGATCGACGAACTCCGCAGCGCGGCCGACCGGGCGCTCCGCGAGGGCGACCTGATGAAGGCCAGCGAGATCAGCTACGGCGCCATCCCCGCCCTGGAGAAGGAGCTGGAGGAGGCGGCGAAGGAGGAGAACCAGCTGCCGCCCATGGTCAGCGAGCAGGTCGGTCCGCAGGATGTGGCCGAGGTCGTGGCCAACTGGACCGGCATCCCGGTCGGCCGGCTGCTGCAGGGCGAGACCGAGAAGCTGCTCAGCATGGAGGAGCACATCGGCGAGCGGCTGATCGGCCAGAAGCAGGCCGTCCGCGCGGTGTCCGATGCCGTACGCCGGTCGCGCGCGGGCGTCTCCTCGCCGGACCGGCCGACCGGGTCGTTCCTGTTCCTGGGCCCGACCGGTGTCGGCAAGACCGAGCTGGCCAAGTCGCTGGCGGAGTTCCTGTTCGACGACGAGCGGGCGATGATCCGGATCGACATGAGCGAGTACTCCGAGAAGCACTCGGTCGCCCGCCTCGTCGGTGCGCCGCCCGGCTACATCGGCTACGAGGAGGGCGGTCAGCTCACCGAGGCCGTCCGGCGCCGCCCGTACGCCGTCGTGCTGCTGGACGAGGTCGAGAAGGCCCACAGCGAGGTGTTCAACATCCTGCTGCAGGTGCTCGACGACGGCCGGCTGACCGACGGCCAGGGTCGTACGGTCGACTTCCGCAACGTGATCCTGATCCTCACCTCGAACCTGGGCTCACAGTTCCTGGCCGACCAGACGCTCAACCCGCAGACCAAGCGGGAGGCGGTGATGAACGTGGTCCGGAGCTCGTTCAAGCCCGAGTTCCTGAACCGGCTGGACGAGATCGTGCTCTTCGAGGCGCTGGGCACCGAGGAGCTGGCCAAGATCGTCGACATCAACCTGCACCGGCTCAACGCCCGGCTCGCCGAGCGGCGGATCACCGTGCAGGCGACGGACGCGGCCAAGGACTGGCTGGCGCTGACCGGTTTCGACCCGGTCTACGGCGCCCGCCCGCTGCGCCGGCTGATCCAGACCACCATCGAGGACCAGCTGGCCCGCATGGTGCTCGCCGGTGGGGTGCTCGAGGGTGACACCGTCGTCTTCGACGTCGACCCGGGGGCCGACGGCCTGCGGGTGGTGCAGCCGGAGAACGAGCCGGCCACCGTCTGACCGCTCATCTCGCGCTGACCAAGGCGGGGAAGGCGGAGATGCCTGCTGAGCCTGTCGAAGCACACGGCCCTTCGACAGGCTCAGGGCACACTCGGGTCAGGCAGAGACGGCCGTGTCGATCGTCTCAGCGGTCCCACCGGAACCGGCGATGTTGACCATCCAGCTCACGCCGTACTTGTCGGTCAGCTGACCGAAGGAGTCGCCCCACGGCGCCACCTCGAGCGGCATCGCCACGGTGCCGCCCTCGGCCAGCTTGTCCCAGTAGCCCTGCAGCTCGGCGGCGTCCTCGCCGCTGAGCGAGATGGTGATGCTGCTGCCCTCCGCCAGCTCCATGCTCCGCGGGGTGTCGGCGCCCATCAGGACCATTCCGCCCGGAGCCTCGAGCTGGCCGTGCATGATCAGGTTCGCCTCGTCCTCGGCGATCCCGGGCATCGAGAAGTCGGAGAACGTGCTGAGGTCAAGCTCGCCGCCGAACACCGACTGGTAGAACTCCATCGCCTCCCGCGCCGTGCCCCGGAAGCTGATGTAGGGGTTGAGCAAAGTCATGCCTCTCCTTTCGTATTTGCCGACTTGTCCGATGCTCAGCACGCTATAGCCAGCTGGTTATCTGACAAGTGGGGGAGGGTCGGCCGTGCCTCGTCCGGATCTGGTGCTGCGGCCGGGACGCGACGGCGCCCGGCTGGTCCCCGATGTCGCCTACCCACGGGCCTTCACCCTCCGCATGGGCCGGACCGACCAGTCCTACGTCGACCTGGACGACCCCCGTCGGCTGGAGTTCGACTACTTGGAGCAGATCGCCCTGGTCCTCGACCACCTTGCGCCGGTGGGTACGCCGCTGCGCACGGTGCACGTCGGTGGGGCGGCGATGAGCCTCGCCCGCTACCTAGCCGTCACCCGGCCCCGGTCGAGCCAGGTGGTGCTGGAGCCCGACACCGAGCTCACCGCCTTCGTCCGCGAGCATCTGCCGCTGCCCCCGCGCAGTGGCATCCGGGTGCGGGGGGTCGACGGGCGCTCCGGGGTGGCGGCGCTGCGCGACGGGTACGCCGACGTGGTCATCGTGGATGCCTTCGTCGGTCCGCGTACGCCGGCCGAGGTGACCAGCCTGGAGTTCTGGACTGACGTCCGGCGGGTTCTTCGCCCTTCGGGCGCGGTGGTGGCCAACATCACCGACCGCGGCCCACTGCCCTACGGCCGTCGGGTGCTGGCCGGCCTGGCGGCCCGCTTCTCCGAGCTGGTCCTGCTGGCCGAGGCGTCGACGCTCAAGGGACGCAGGTTCGGCAACGTGATTCTGGTCGGCTCCGCTCAGCCACTGCCGGTCGAGACGATCGCCGCCGAGGCCGGCCGAGCGCCGTACCCCTACCGGGTGGTCACCGGCGCCCGGCTCGCCCAGCTGCTGGCCGGCGCCACCCCGTTCACCGACGCCGAGAGCGAAGAGTCACCGGCCCCGCCTGCGGGGATGGCCTTCTTCGGCTAAGGATTCAGTCATGGCTGAACGCACTGACCGGATCGTGTCCACGTTGACGGAGGCGTTCGCGGACCTGATGGCGGCCAACCCGACCGCCTTCCGCGCGAAGTTCCGGGCCATGGCCTCCGACCCGTTCGCGTTCTACCGCGGCACGGCCTGCCTCTTCTACGCCGACGTCACTGGCGATGGCCGGTTCGCTGACGTGGACCGCGCCTGGGTCGGCGCGGAGGGCGCGCGCCGGATCTGGATCCAGGGCGACCTGCACGCGGAGAACTTCGGCACCTATCTCGACGCCGGCGGCCGGCTGGTGTTCGACGTCAACGACTTCGACGAGGCGTATGTCGGGCACTGGACCTGGGACGTGTACCGGTTCTGCGCCTCGCTCGGCCTGCTCGGCTGGCAGAAGGCCCTGCCGGACGAGAGCATCGACGACTTGGTCGAGACCTACGTCCGCGCCTACCTCGATCGAGTGGGCCACTACGTCACCGCCGAGGACGACACCCAATGGGCGCTCACCCTCGCCAGCGCCACCGGCGGGGTCCTGGAGGCCTTGCGCCAGGCCCGGCTCCGCAC
>DASQVF010000022.1:0-2960 GCA_035640915.1 Propionibacteriaceae bacterium | reverse complement strand
CTGCTGTAGGCCGCCGTCCTCGACCAGGTGCAGGAGGCGGTCAAAGCTGAGCAGGACCGCGTCCAATGCCGCATCCACCGCGTGCGCGTCGGCTGTCATGCCCCCAACTCTAACCGAAACTCCGTTCGATTTCGATGAGCGCAACACCTGCCGAACGAGACCACCCAAGTACGTCGACGATCGCTGGCCGCGTACCTGAAGCAGGCGGCTCCTTCGCTGGAGATGCTCACCGTACCGAGTGTTCCGGCGCTGACAGCTTGCCTTGGGTCCCGGCCCGCTCCGGGAACGCGGAGTTGAGCCGGTCGAAGCACCACAGCCAGGCCAGCTCGAGCGGCCCGCGGTCGAACCGACGGAGCCACAGCTTGGCGGCCGCGATGATGACCCCGGCCACCACGAGGTACAGCAGCACGGTGCCGGGTACGCGGTCGGCGGGCGGGAACCGCGCGGCCAGACCCAGGCCCCAGCCGTAGCACAGCGCCGAAGCGAGGAGGTTCTGCAACACGTAACAGCTCAGGGCCATCCGGCCGACGTCGGTCATCCGGCGCCGCAGGAACCCGGCCTGCGGCCGGGCGAGCACGATCGTGGTGACCAGGGCCAGCAGCCCGAGGGCGACCACCGGCGCAGTGCCGTAGCGGCCGAGGATCACCCCTGCCGTCGCTCCGTCGGCGCCCGGAAGCGCCTTCGCTCCAGCCAGGCCGAGCGCCATGTCGAGCGTGAACGCGACGGTGCCCGCAGCCATCAACCGCACCCGCAGCCGGTGGCCGACCGGCTCCAGCACGCCGGCCCGGACAAGCCGGGCGCCGACCAGGAACATCGCGATCGACAGGGCGGTGATGAAGATCGGCTCGATCCGGAACAGCACCAGGTTGTCGAGCCGGAAGGCCACCAGGTCGACGAAACTGCCGTCGGCGTACGGGTTGGGGTCGAGTGGCGGCGCCGGCGGGGCCGGCGGCAGGTTGAGCAGCACGACCGTGACCAGACTGAGCAGCAGGACGTGGAGGACGACGGCGACGGCCAGCCAGGTCCGCTGCGCCCGTTCGCTGGTGACCAGCAGGTAAGCGACGACCATGCCCGTGATCGCGTAGCCCATCAGCACGTCGAACTCGGCGACCAGCAGGAAGTGCAGCAGACCGTCCAGCAGCAGCAGACCGGCGCGCCACGGATAGCGTCCCGGCCAGCGCCGCCCGGCCCGGACGGCGGACCGCCGTTGGATCTCCAGGCCGATCCCGAACATCAGGGTGAGCAGGCCCAGGAACTTGCCCTGCGCCAACTGCTGCAGCACGGCCTCGATGCCTGACCACATCGGTGGCGTGGCGGCCGCCGTGGTGTTGGTGAGGTAACCGATCAGACCCTCCGGATCGGTGAAGATCCAGACGTTCGTGGCGAGGGTGCCGAGGATGGCGATCCCCCGGAGTACGTCGAGTGAGGCGTAGCGCGGCGGGCGTGAGGCGGGATCCGGCATGGGCGCGAGACTACCATACGATCGTATTGTCACCGACGAGATGGGAGGATGCTCCGGTGACCGAGGCTCCTCAGCGCCTGCTCGATGCGGTGGTGTCAGTGCTGGTGGACGAGGGCTTCGAGGGGGTCAGCGTGCGGAAGGTCGCGGCCCGGGCCGGGGTGTCGATCGGTGCGGTGCAGCACCATTTCCCGACCAAGGACGTCATGCTGACCGCGGCGATGGACCGCGCGTCGGCCGAGTTCGGACAACGGTTGACCGCCCGGATCCCCGGCGACGCCACGGCCGAGCAGGCTCTGCGGGCGGTCGCGGACGAGCTGCTCGGGCTGGGGGCGGAGCGGCGTACGGCCAGCGTGCTGTGGCTCGCCCGGCTGGCTCGGGCCAGCGTCGACGAGCCGACCCGCCGGACCCACGCTCGGGACTGGCAGGAGGTCGAGGACCTGCTGAGCGGGCTGCTGCAGGCGTCCCGGCCCGGTGTCGCTGCCGAGAGGAACCGGGAGGACGCGGCGGGCCTGCTGGCCCTGCTCGACGGGCTGGCCCTGGCCGCCCTGGCCGAGCCCGACCGGATGCCCCCGGAACGGGCCGAGCGGCTCCTGGCCGGCGTCCTCGACGGGCTGCTTCACTAGGGTGGTCGCGATGCACGTCCTGGTGGCCTCCGACACGGTCGGTGCGCTGACCTCGCAGCAGGCCGGCGAGGCGATCGGCTCAGGCTGGTCGGGCGCCGATGTCCGGGTGCTTCCGGTCGGCGACTCGGGTACCAGCTTCCTCCCGGCGTACGCCGACCTGCTGGGCGCGCGCGTCGAAGGCGCGGTGGAGGACGGACATCTGGCCAGTACCGCCGCCGTCGACGGCACGGCGGCGGTGCACCTCGCGGGTCCGCCGACCGGTGGCGGCCTGCCGGTCAGTGCCTCGTCCCGGCCGCTCGGCGCCGCGATGGGCCGGATGCTCCAGACCCGGCCGGGCCGACTGGTGGTGGATCTGAGCGGCCTCGCGGTGCACGACGCCGGCGCCGGGCTGCTCGCCGCGCTCGGCATGGTGGCGGACGCACCGCTTGACGCCGGGGTCGAGCCCCTCGGCCGGTTGACCCGCACCGACCTCGGTCCGGCGCGGGACCGCCTGACCGGGGTCGAGCTGGTCGGCGTGGCGCCGGCCGAGCAGCTCCGACAGCCGCTACTCGGGCTGCGTGGCATCACCTCGCTGGCCGGTCGGGCGGCGGGTCTGGATCCGGCCGACCTGTTGGCCACCGACGCGGCGCTCGAGCGGTTCACCGGCCTGGCCGCGCCGGGCGTTTCCGCGGTGCCGGGAGCCGGTGCCTGCGGCGGACTCGGCTTCGCGGTCCTCGCACTCGGCGGCCGGCTGGTGTCGGGACCGGAGCTGGCGCTGACCTCCGAGCGCGGCCTGCGCGCCCGGGCCGGCGTGGATCTGATGTTGACCGGCTGCTCGGTCTTCGACTTCGCCCGGCGGGGCGGCGGTGTGGTCGCCGCGGTCGCCGAGCTCGCCG
>DASQVF010000021.1:0-2519 GCA_035640915.1 Propionibacteriaceae bacterium | reverse complement strand
GATCCGGCGCGGGCCGAGCTGACCAAGATCTTCTTCCGGCCGCTGCGGGTGATCGGCTCCACGATGGGCACCCGGGACGAGCTGATCGCGCTGACCCGGATGTTGGTGGTCACCGGCGCCCGGCCGGTGATCGACCGGACGCTCCCGCTCGTGCAGGTGGCCGAGGGCCTGGCCGCCCTGGCCGACGGCGACGTCTTCGGCAAGGTGGTCGTCGAGCCGGGAGGCTAGTCGTCCTCGTCGTCCAGTCGGGCCAGCCAGGTGGCCAGCCGCTCCACGGGCACCTCGAACTCCGGGTGCAGGTCGACGAAGGCGCTCAGCTGCTCAGCCAGCCAGCCGAGGCTGACCTCCTCCTCGCCCCGGCGGCCGGCCAGCTCCTCGATGCCGCGGTCGGTGAAGTACATGCGCAGTCCTGAGCCTGTCGAGGGAGCGTCCGCGGACCGCCGGCTCAGGCGAAGGCCGCGTCCAGCAGCTCGCGCTGCTGGGCCTCGTGCACCTTGGCCGAACCCACGGCGGGCGCCGAGGATGCGGGCCGGGTGATCGGCGTCACCTTCCAGTCGTTGCCGGGGCGGGCCGCCGCCAACTCGCCAGGCAGGTTGAGGGCGATGAAGGACCAGGCGCCCTGGTTGCTCGGCTCGTCCTGCACCCACCGCACCTCATTGACCTGCTCGAACCGGCCGAGGTAGTCCGCGATCTGCTGGGCGGGCAGCGGGTACAACCGCTCCACCGCCATGATCGCCACCTTGCCGTCCAGGCCCGCGGCCTTGCGCCGGTTGACCAGATCCCAACGCACCTTGCCGCTGCACAGGAGCACCGAGGTGACCTGGCTGGGATCGGTGACCGTCGGGTCGGCCAGCACCGGCTGCCAGGAGCCCTGGGTGAAGTCCGACGGGTCGGAGGTGGCCAGCTTGTTGCGCAGCATCGACTTCGGCGTGAAGACGATCAGCGGCCGGTGCATCTCGCCGAGGGCCTGCTGCCGCAGCAGGTGGAAGTGGTTGGCCGGCGTCGAGGGCTGCGCCACCGTGAACGCGTCCTCGGCCGCCAGCTGCAGCCAGCGCTCGATCCGGCCGGAGGAGTGGTCGGGACCCTGACCCTCGTAGCCGTGCGGCAGCAGCAGCACCACCCCGGACTTCTGGGTCCACTTGGCCTGGCCGGAGGCGATGAACTCGTCGATGATCGTCTGCGCCCCGTTGGCGAAGTCCCCGAACTGGGCCTCCCAGAGCACCAGCGCCTCCGGGTTGGCGACCGAGTAGCCGTACTCGAACCCCATCGCGGCGAACTCGCTGAGCAGGGAGTCGAACACGTGGAACTTGCCCTGCTCCTCGTCCAGGTGCTTGAGCGGCACCCAGGTGTCGCCGGTCTTGCGGTCCACGATCGCGGCGAAGCGCTGCACGAAGGTGCCGCGTCGGGTGTCCTGCCCGGTCATCCGGACCGTGCGCCCGTCGAGCAGCAGCGAGCCGAGGGCCAGGATCTCCCCGGTGGCCCAGTCGATCGGGCCCTGGGTGATGGCCGCGGCCCGGCGCTGCAGCTGCGGCATCACCTTGGGGTGCACCGTGAAGCCGTCCGGGAACGTGGTGTGCGCGTCGGCGATCTTCTTCAGCGTCTCCACGGTGATCGCGGTGCCGTGCCCGGCCGCCTCCTTCCTCGGGTACGCGGGCACCCGGTTCAGGTCGATGTCGCGGGCCTTGGCCTCGGGATTGCGGACCTCCTTGAACACGCTCTCCAGGCGCTGCTGGAACCGGGCCATCACAGTCTCCGCGTCCTCCACGGTGATGTCGCCGCGGCCGATCAGCGCCTCGGTGTAGAGCTTGCGCACCGAGCGCTTCTTCTCGATCAGGTCGTACATCCGCGGCTGGGTGAAGCTGGGGTCGTCGCCCTCGTTGTGGCCGCGCCGCCGGTAGCAGATCAGGTCGATGACGACGTCCTTGTTGAACTCCTGCCGGAACGCGAAGGCCAGCCGGGCCACCCGGATGCAGGCCTCCGGGTCGTCGCCGTTCACGTGGAAGATCGGCGCCTGGATCATCCGGGCCACGTCCGTGCAGTAGATCGACGACCGGGACTCGGTCGGCGCCGTCGTGAAGCCGACCTGGTTGTTCACGATGATGTGGATGGTGCCGCCGGTGCGGTAGCCCCGGAGCTGGGACAGGTTGAGCGTCTCGGCCACCACACCCTGGCCGGCGAAGGCCGCGTCACCGTGCATCAGCACCGGCATGACCGGGAACGCGCCCCCCTGGTCCAGGATGTCCTGCTTGGCCCGGGCGATGCCCTCCAGCACCGGGTTGACCGCCTCCAGGTGGCTGGGGTTGGCGGCCACCGACGTCCGGATCGTCGCCCCGCTCATCGCGGTGAACTTGCCCTCGGAGCCGAGGTGGTACTTCACGTCCCCGGAGCCCTGGACCGTCCGCGGGTCGAGGTTGCCCTCGAACTCCCGGAAGATCTGCGCGTAGGACTTGCCGACGATGTTGGACAGCACGTTCAGCCGGCCCCGGTGGGGCATCCCGATGCACACCTCGTCCAGCCCG
>DASQVF010000020.1:0-3160 GCA_035640915.1 Propionibacteriaceae bacterium | reverse complement strand
CTGTCGAGAGCCAGGGCGCGAGCCGCTCGGCGAGGTCAGGACAGGTTTCGTCGAAGGGCCTGAGACGCAGTCTCAGAAGTCGTCGTTGCAGAACGGCAGCCGGTCCCAGGCGAACCCCGCCGCCATCTGGCGCAGTGCGCCGGGCGTGTGCTCGGCAATCAGGCCGGCCTGCCGCAGGGTGTCCGGCGAGTTCCCGCCGAGGTAGAGGGCGCCGAGCTGGGCGATGCCGAGGCTGACGTCGGGCCGGTCCGAGGTCCGGGCGACGTCGGCCTCCTTCGGACCGCCGCGGAGCCGGAAGGCCCCGTTGTTCTGCGGTAGCAGGTCGTCCCGCACTCCGAGGATCAGGTCGACCTCCGTCGGGTAGCGACGGGCCTCCAAGGCGGCCGGCACGTCGACTATCCGGGCGTAGGTGCCGTCGGACGTCTCGGTGCTGATCGCCCGCGGGTCGCTGACCAGCAGCCGCAGCGGCTCGTCGACCGGGGCGTCCCACCGGCGGAACGTTCGCACCAGGTCCAGGTTGAGCAGGAACCGCCACAGGGCCGCGTACGCCGGTGGGGTGGCGGCATCGAGGTCGACCACCGTCACTTCCGGGCCTTCCGGGGCGTGCTCCTTGACCCGGAAGTACGCGTACCCGTCGGGCTGACCGTCGCCCGCGAAGTGCAGCGCGAACCGGTACGCCGAGGCACCGTCCCGCCACGGTTCCGGGTCGTGCAGCCGGACCTCCCACCAGGCGGCGGACCGGGTCAGCGCTCCCGGCCGGTCGGCCAGCCAGCCCTGCCGGAGCCGGGTGGCCGTCTCGAGGAACTCCGCGCGGTCCACCTCGCCCACCGAGCCGTCCCCGAAGTCGACGTACGGGGCGAAGGTCATCCCCCGGGTCGGGCCGGAGAGCCGAAGCTTGGACAGCGTCTCGCCGTACCCGTACCGGCCATAGATCGCGTGCTCCGACGCCCAGAGCAGCGCGACCGGCTCGGCGCCCCGGGCGGCGACGTCCTCGAGCTGGTGCGTCATCATCGCCCGAAGCAGCCCGCGCCGCCGGTAGGCCGGAGCGACGGTGACCAGGGTGACCGCGGCGACCGGCACCGAGCCGCCCGGCACGATCATGGTGGCCGTGTAGGCCCCGGTGGAGGAGATCCATCGGTCGTCCGCGGTGAACCCGAAGTTGCGCTCCGGCTCGAACACCGCGCGGTGTGGCTCCCACAGCTCCGGCTTGTAGTCGGAGTGGAACCCGCGCAGCACCGCGGCGTAGTACTCCTCGGTCCGCTCCGCGGTCACCGGGGTCAAGGTCAGCTCGGCCAGGTGGGGTGGGGTCGTGGTCGTGGTCACAGTCCCCAACCCTGTCAGGACGGTCTCGGAAATGGCCAGTCGTTTGGCACCGTCGCGCTCGGCCGGCCGGCTCAGCGCCGGTAGATCGTGATGGTGTGGCCCACCCGGTCGATCGCGGTGCTGTCGGCGATCAGGGCGGCGAGCGCCTCGTCGGCGCGGGCGGCCAGGCTGTCGGAGACCACGAGCAGGCCGCGGACCTCTACCGGCGGCACGGTCAGCGGGTCACGGGCCGAGATCTGGTACGCAGCCGGGACACCGCTGCCCTTGTAGCTCAGCCAGACAGGCTCTTCGGGATACCGCTCGCGCAGCCGTCCGGCGAGCCGGCCCAGGTCCTGGCCCCAGTCCGCGTTCGAGTCGTGCAGGTGGCGCGCCGTGGCCGCCGGGCCGCCGAAGGCCTCGTTGGCGTAGGGCAGGTAGTAGGGAGAGGTCCGCAGCGAGCTGACCGCGACGAAGGCCACCAATGCCGCCACCGCCACCTTCACCCATCGGCTGCGCAGCACGGTCACCGCGGCGGCCACCACCGCGAAGAAGATCGGGACCACGACCACGTAGCGGGTGCCGAAGTTACGGGCACCGAGAGCGGCCGCCAGGCCGAGCACGGCCGGTGTCAGCAACAGGTACGGCGCCGCGGGGCGTAGTCGGCGGACCGCGAGCAGCACTCCGGTACCGGCCAGCCACAGGGCCAGCGTCCCGAGCGGGGTCTTGACCAACAGCGCGGCGGGGAAGTACCAGGGCACTGATCCCTCGTACGAGCGGCCGAACAGGAACCCGCCCCAGGTCCGGTCCTCGTACCCGAACTGGATGAGCATGCCGTCCCGGTACGGCCGGGGGAACGGCAGCCACTCGGTGAGAAGGCCGCGTAGCCCACCGATCTCCGGCAGATCGCTCGGCGCGGTCCAGCGCAACCGCGGGTCGACGACGAGGTAGCTCAGCCAGACCACTGCGACGGCGCCGGCCAGCACAACCAGGGCGGCGAGCAAAGCCCGGCCGAGTCGACGGGCCGCCGCCTGCATCGACAGCATCACCAGCAGTAGCACCACGGGCACCGCCGGCAGGGTGCTCATCCGGGTGGCGAGCGCGGCGCCCAGCGCGAGCCCGGTCACCGCCAGCCAGGGCACGGGCCGGTTGCGGGCCCGCCACGCCGCCCACACGGCCACGAAGAGGAAGCCGGCCGCCGGCACGTCCAGCGTGGCCAGCGACCCGTGGGCGATCAGGTCCGGTGAGAAGGCGAACAGCGCCAGCGCGACCAGGCCACCGGCGGAACCGAAAAGGTCGCGGGCGAAGAGCAGGACGACCACGCCAAGGGCCAGAGTCAGTGCGATCATCGGCAGCCGGGCGAGGAGCATCAGTCGGTACGGGTCGTTCCCTGACTCGTAGAGCAGTCGTCGCCCCAGTTCGGTCTGGTCACCGGCGAAGCCGGGGTCGAGTCGTGGCGAGGCGAACGCGAGCGCGGCGCCCATCAGTGTCTTGCCCAGCGGCGGGTGCTCGGCGTTGTACCGCAGGCTGTGCTGCTGCCACTGCACGACGGCCGACCCCGCGTACACCGGCTCGTCGATCACCGGTGTCTGCTGCACCGCGGTCGTCGTCATCGCCACAGCCATCTGCAGGAGCAGGCCGACCGCCGTCACGACGACAAGGTGGTCACTTCTGCGGCGAGTACTGGGCATCAATGACCAGTTAAGACGCCGCTACGGCCGGCGTACGCTCCACCATCCCCAGGGCGACTCCGAAGGAACAATTCGGTCAACCTTGGTTGACGTCGGCGAGCGTGTCAACTTAGATTGACAGCATGGTGCAGACCGAACCGACCAAGTCCCTGCTCGCCGCGCTGGAGGAC
>DASQVF010000019.1:0-3635 GCA_035640915.1 Propionibacteriaceae bacterium | reverse complement strand
TTCCGGCGTCCACGTCCGTGCCGGTGGACCAGACGCTGACCAGCACCACCCGCTCCAGCCGCAGCTGGCGGTACTCGACCTCGGTGACGTCGGCCAGCTCGGTGGACAGGCCGGCGACCCGGCGCAGCGACTGCCGGTCGGCCAGGTCGAGCTGGTCGCCGTCGGTGTCGGTGCCGGTGTCGATGTCGGGGGCGGTCCGGGGACGGGGCTCGAGGCGCTCCACGAGCAGCTCGTCGTCGGGAGAGGGAGTGGTCTGCGGAACGGTCATCGCCTCCCAGACTCTCATGTCGACCCAACCCGAGCCAGGCCCTTTCGTCTGCCTACTCCTCGCCGAAACCTACGTTTACGTAGGTTTCGGGACCGTTGCGCAGGTTGCAACCTGTGTTCGGTGACCGGAACCTACGTTTACGTAGGATCCGGCCGGCCCCGACTCGGGAAGACTTAGAAGGTCGTGTAGCCGCCGTCGACCACCAGCACCGAGCCGGTCATGAAGCTGGAGGCGTCCGAGGCCAGGAAGACGATGCTGGGGCCGAGCTCGGCGGGCATCGCGTACCGGCGCATCGGCGCGTCCTCGATCCAGTGCTGTCGGAACCGGGGCTCGTCGACCGGGGCCATCTCGGTCTTGATGTAGCCGGGCGCCAGCGCATTGACGCGTACGCCGTAGGGCGCCCACTCCGCAGCCAGGGACTTGGTGAGCTGGTGGACGGCCGCCTTGGAGGCGTTGTAGGCGGGCTGCCACTGCGGCCGGTTGACGATCTGGCCGGAGATCGAGCCGATGTTGACGATCACGCCGCCGCGCTGGCCCACCATCTGCCGCCCGAACGCCTGGGAGCAGTGCCAGACACCGTCGACGTTCACATCCATCACGAACCGCCACTCCTCCTCGGTCACGTCGAGGGCGGGACGGTGGATGCAGCTGCCGGCGTTGTTGACCAGCACGTCGACCTTGCCCAGCCGGCTCAGCACCTCGTCGACCGCCCGCGAGACCTGGCCCGGCTCCCTCACATCGGCGGTCACCGCCAGCGCTGTCACGCCGAGCTCCTCGAGCTCCGCGATGGCGGTCAGGGTTCCCTCGCGGTCCCGGACCAGCAGCACGATGTCGCTGCCCGCCTCCGCCAACGCCGTCGCCAGGGCCCGGCCGATGCCGCGGTTGCCACCGGTGATCACCGACACCTTGCCCGACATGGAGAACGTGTCCAGGACCGACATCCCTCACTCCTTCCCGGGCCCGGCACCGGGCACCGACACCTCACCGTGGGCAACCAGCACCGCCGGTCCGACCAGGCTGGCCTCGCCACCGGCCAGCTCCACCTCGACCGTCCCGCCCGGCACATCGACCCGGTAGGTCACCGGGCCGTCGTCGACCTGTCCCCTCGCGTCGGCGGCCGCGGCGGCCGCCACGGTGCCGGTGCCGCAGGAGCGGGTCTCCCCCACCCCCCGCTCATAGACCCGCATGGCCAGGTGCCGCGGGCCGAGCTCGCGGACGAACTCGAGATTCACGCCTTCCGCGAAGGCATCCGCTGGCGTCCAGGTCGGAGCAGTCGTCAGGTCCAGCCGGTCGAGGTCGTCGACGAAGCTCACGGCATGAGGGTTGCCGACACCCACCGGCACGCCGTCCAATGGGGCATCCCCGCCCACGCTCACCTTGACCGGGCGACGGCCGACGGTGACCGGGCCCATCGCCACCCGGACCCGACCGTCCGGCAGCAGGGTGGTTTCGCGCAGGCCCGATCGGGTGGCGATCGGCACCGTCGTGCTGCTGGTCAGGCCCTGGTCGGCCAGGAAGCGAGCGAAGACGCGGGCGCCGTTCCCGCACATCTCGGCGACTGAGCCGTCGGCGTTGCGGTAGTCCATGAACCACAGGGAGCCGTCGCCGTCCCAGTCGTCGATGTGCTTGGCCAGGACGGCCCGGAGCAGCCCGTCCCCACCCACCCCGGCCCGTCGGTCGCACAGATAGCGCACCTCCGCCGGCCCGATGTCCAGCATGGACTCGCGGTCCAGCAGCAGGACGAAGTCGTTCTCCGTCCCGTGCCCCTTGCTGAACGACCATCGCCGCATGGGCTCAGTCTGGCATCCGCCCCACAGGGTCGGCGGCGAGCGCCACGACGGCGTCGGCCAGGTCGGGCCGGTCATGGGCCAGCCAGGTGATCCGGGCGTCCTTGCGGAACCATCCGTCCTGGCGCCGGGCGAACTTCCGGGTAGCCGTCACGGTGCGCCGGCGGGCCTCGTCCTCGGTCACCTCGCCGTCGAGGTAGGCCAGGACCTGGCGGTAGCCCAGCGCTCGCGATGCCGTCCGCCCCTCCCGCAGCCCGGCGCCGAGCAGGCCGCGTACCTCGTCCACCAGGCCGTCGGCCCACATTCGGTCCACTCGGTCGGCGATGCGCTGGTCGAGGGTGGCGCGGTCGATGTCCAGGCCGACCTGGACCACATGAGGTAGGGCGTAGCGGTGAGCCGGCAGGGTCGCGCTGAACGGGTCTCCGGTCAGGGCGATGACCTCCAGGGCCCGGACCACCCGTCGGCCGTTCCCGGGCAGGATCTGCGCGGCACTCGCCGGGTCGAGCTCGGTCAGGCGGCGGTGCAGCAGCTCCGGCCCTCTCTCGACCAGCTCGGCCTCCAGCTCGGCCCGTAGCGTCGGGTCGGTGCCCGGGAAGCGGAAGTCGTCCACGATCGCCCGGACGTAGAGCGCGGAGCCGCCGACCAGCACCGGGACGACGCCGCGGTCCTGGCACTCGGCGATCACCGCCCGCGCCCGGGACTGGAAGTCGGCGACGGTGGCGGTCTCCCGGACGTCGAGGACGTCGATCAGGTGGTGGCGTACGCCGTCCCGCTCAGTGACGGTCGGCTTCGCCGTGCCGATGTCCATGCCGCGGTAGACCAGCATCGAGTCGGCGTTCACCACCTCGGCCGGCTGTCCCCGGGCGGCAAGACGGCGAGCGACGGCGACCGCGAGCCGGGACTTGCCCGTCGCGGTCGGGCCGACCAGCACGAGCACCGTCACCGGGCCAGTCTGGCTCAGTCGGCCACCGAGTGAGACCTGGACGAGTCCCACCCAGCCGAGCAGCGCGGGTACGCGAGGGGCGACGGCGAAGGGCTGCAAGAAATTGGACGCCTGGGCATCGCGTTCCGCAACACCCAGGCTGCCTGAACTGTAACGGGGCAGCCCGCGTTGCGGCAGTACCTGTCCGGGTTTTCTTACGTCCCGCTCAGGCACCTGACGCGGGTGGGCCAGCGGTGAAGATAGCCTGCCCTAACTCCGTCGACTAGGGTGCGGGGGTGGGCGCGCGACCGAAGAAGAAGTGCTGCGTGTCCAAGCCACGGTGCAAGCGGTGCCCGATCCGGATGCTGTCCGAGGGGCGGCTGGAGCCGGAGGACGCCAGGAGGATCTTCGCCAAAGCGCGGAACCGCAAGGCGCTGAAGAAGGCGAAGCTGCCCAAGGCTGCCTGACTACGACTTGCTCTCGGCGGCTGCGCCGTCCGAGCCGGTCGGTCCGGCCGGTGGATCGGTCCCTGCCTACCTTCTACCTAGATGGTGAATCCGGTTTCAGGATCCTTAGCCGGACCGACCGGCTCGGACGGCCCACCCGCCTCTTTGCCGGTGCCGTCGGCTTGGCCTTCTTCAGCGCCTTGACTTATCCC
>DASQVF010000018.1:0-2814 GCA_035640915.1 Propionibacteriaceae bacterium | reverse complement strand
GACGTCGCGCAGGCGATCGAGGTGGCACAGGCGCAGTTCGTCTACGAGCTGCCGTTCGGCCTGGAGACCCGCATCGGGGAGCAGGGCCTGAGCCTGTCCGGCGGCCAGCGGCAACGGCTCGCGCTGGCCCGGGCGGTGCTCGCGCGCCCGGCGGTGCTCATCCTCGACGACACCCTCTCGGCGCTCGACATCCACACCGAGGCTCTGGTCGAGGCCGCCCTGCAGCGCGTCCTGCACGGCGTGACGGGCATCGTCGTGGCCCACCGCGCCTCCACCGTGCTACTCGCCGACCGGGTCGCGCTGCTGTCGGGCGGCACCCTCACCCACGTCGGCACCCACGCCCAGCTGCTGGCGACGGTGCCGGCGTACCGGGAGCTGCTCTCGGCCGAGTTCGCGGAGGACGACCGGCTGCTGGAGGTCGCGTCGTGACCTCGCCGACCTCGACATCGCCGAGACCAGCGGAGCAGTGGCGTGGTGTCCTGGATGAGCCCGGGGAGGAGTCGGAGCGCCACACGCCGGCGCCCCGGCACGGCAGCCGCCGCCTGCTCGGCGAGCTGCTCCGGCCGCACCGGGCGCGCGTCGCGCTGGTCGTCGCGGTGGTGCTGGTCGAGAACGCGGCGCGGCTCAGCGTGCCGTGGCTCGTCGGACTCGGGATCGACCGCGGACTGCCGCCGATCATCGGCGGTGGCAGCGCCCGGATCCTGCTGGAGATCGTCGCCGTCATGGTCGTCGCCGTGGTGCTGCAGTCAATCGGCCGGGTCAGCTTCCTGCGGATATCCGGCCGAGTCGGGCAGGATGTGCTGCTCTCGCTGCGGCGGCGCGTGTTCGCGCACTTCCAGCGGCTCGACGTGGCCTTCCACGACCGGTACACCTCCGGGCGGGTGACATCCCGGCTGACCAGCGACGTCGATGCCATCACCGAGCTGCTGGCCGGCGGCTTCGACGGTCTGGTGACCGCCGTGCTGACCATGGTCGGCGTCGGGATCCTGATGCTGACCCTCGACCTCGAGCTCGGACTCATCTGCCTGCTGTGCTTCCCGCTGCTGGTGCTGCTCGTGCGCTGGTTCGCGCGTACCTCGGCCCTGGTCTATCGCAAGGTCCGGGAGGCGTCCGCCCTGGTGATCGTGCAGTTCGTCGAGACGATGACCGGCGTCCGGGCGGTTCAGGCCTACCGCCGCGAGCCGCGCAACGCCGAGATCTTCGGCGACCTGGCCACGCGCTACCGCGACGTCAACACGACGTCGTTCCGCCTCGTCGCGGTGTTCATGCCGGGCGTCCGGCTGATCGGCAACGTGACGATCGGCGTGGCCCTGCTCTACGGCGGCCTGCGCGCGCTGGAGGGCGACCTGACCATCGGAGTGCTGACGGCCTTCCTGCTTTACCTGCGGATGTTCTTCGAGCCCATGCAGGAGATCAGCCAGTTCTTCAACACCTTCCAGTCCGCATCGTCCGCGCTGGAGAAGCTGTCCGGGGTGCTGGCCGAACGGCCCGGCGTGCCCGAGCCCACGAACCCCGTGCCGCTGCCGCACGCGCGCGGTGAGGTCCGCTTCGACCACACGACCTTCGGCTACCTGCCCGAGCGGCCGGTGATCCCGCACCTGGACCTGACGATCGCCGAGGGCGAGACCGTAGCGCTGGTCGGCACCACCGGCGCCGGCAAGACCACCATCGCCAAGCTGATGGCCCGGTTCTACGACCCGACCGACGGAGCGGTGCGACTGGACGGCGTCGATCTGCGCGACCTCGCCGATACCGACCTGCGGCGCGCCGTGGTCATGGTGACCCAGGAGAACTTCATGTTCACCGGCTCGGTCGCCGACAACATCGCGTTCGGGCGGCCGTCGGCGACCCGGGCCGAGATCGAGGACGCCGCCCGGGCGGTCGGGGCGCACGACTTCATCACCTCGCTGCCGGAGGGCTACGACACCGACGTCGCCAAGCGTGGCGAGCGGCTGTCGGCGGGACAGCGGCAGCTGGTCGCCTTCGCCCGGGCCTTTCTCGCGGACCCGGCCGTGCTGATCCTCGACGAGGCGACCTCCAGCCTCGACATCCCCAGCGAGCGGCTGGTCCAGCGCGGCCTGCAGACGATCCTGGCCGACCGTACGGCGGTGATCATCGCCCACCGGCTCAGCACCGTCGAGATCGCCGACCGGGTGATCGTGCTCGAGCACGGGGAAGTCGTCGAGCAGGGCTCGCCCGCGGAGCTGATCGGGCGAACCGGCGGTCGCTACGCCACCCTGCACCGGGCCTGGGCGGACTCACTGGCGTAGATGCGCCCTGAGCCTGTCGAAGGGTGCAGCACAGTGCCCCCTTCGACAGGCTCAGGGCGCATCGGCCGCCGTCGCCGCCTCTGCTTCACACGACTTCCTGCGGCGATACCCACGTTGCAACCTGGGTTTCGCCGCAGGAAGTCACGTGCACGTGAGTTCCGAGGGAGGACAGGGTGGCGAGGGTCGGAGGCGGCCGGGTCGGAGCGGGTTGTCGGGGGCCGGAACTAGGGTGAGGGCCATGGTCGAGACCGAGCGCCACGCGGGCCGCGCGGAGCGGGTGGCGGCGGGTCTGAACGAGCTCGACCAGTGGCTGCGGGACCAGGTCCGGACCGGCATCGCCGAGCTCGGACGCGGCGGTTACGGCCCGCTGGACCGGATGGCTGCCCGGATGGTCGACGCCCAAGCGCCGGGGGTGGCCGGCATGCTGCGCGGGCTGCCCGGCGAGCTGGCCGGAGAGGACTGGCCGGCTCGGCTGCTGGAGCAGCTCGGCGCCCTGCACCTGCTGATCGCGGCACACCGGTGGATCGAGGAGCTGCCGGCGGAC
>DASQVF010000017.1:0-2432 GCA_035640915.1 Propionibacteriaceae bacterium | reverse complement strand
ACGACGGGGACGAACTTGAAGCCGTGTCCGGAGAAGCCGGCGGCCACCACCACCCGCGGGCCGAGTCCCAAGGGGAAGCCGAGGGTGAAGTTGTGGTCCGGGGTGAGGTCGTAGAGACAGGGCACGCTCCGCAGCCAGCGTTCCGCAACCCCGGGCAGCCGATCGGCCAGTGCCGCCTTCATCTGACCCACCTCCTCGACCGAGGCCGGCGGCTGCTCCTGCTCGGGTTCGACCACCGGGCCGCGGTGGTGGAAGCCCGTCTTCACCCCGTCGGGGCCGTCGGCCGGGAAGCCGTAGATCGCGTCGCCCGGGGCGATGTCCCAGATGAACGTCGGCATCACGTCCGGTCCGTACGCCGACGCCACGGACGGGGCGAAGAAGTGCTGGACTCGCCGCTCGACCCGGATCGGCAGCGCCAGCGATGCCGCCAGGCTGGGGGTCCAGGCACCGGCCGCCAGGACGAGTCGGCCAGCGGTCCACGCCTCGCTCGAGGTCCACACCCGTACGCCCTGGCCGGTCATCTCCCAACCAGCCACCCGCTCGTGCACCAGGCGCGCCCCGCGGGCCCGGGCTCGCTCGGTCAGGAACGCGACCGCTTCCTCCGGGCGGACGAAACCGGCGTCCGGCTCGAAGACCCCGACGTCGGCCGGCCCGGGAGCGAACTGCGGAAAGCGGGCGGTCACTTCGGTGGCGGTCAGCAGCTCGATCGGGATCCCCCAGGCGGCCGCGCTGCGGGTGGCCCCGGCAACCACGACCGAGTCGTCCGGTCCGAGCGTCAGCAGGCCGGCTCGACGCAGCCGGCAGTCCTCGGGAAAGGTGTCCCAGAGCGCGTACGCCCGACGCAGCAGCGGGATGTAGTCCGGGCTCTCGAAGTAGGCCATGCGGACGATCCGGGTCCGACCATGGCTGGCGCCGCGACTGTGGCCGAGCCCGAACTGCTCGAGCGCCAGCACCCGCAGGCCGCGGCCGGCAAGGGCGTCGGCGCTGGCCGCACCCATGCCGCCGAGACCGACGACGATGACGTCGTAGTCCACGCGTTCCTCCTTGGTCCTGCGCACGATCTCGGCTCGAGTGCGGTTCCTCGGGCTCCCTTGACACCGAACCGCGGGTGTAGCAGTCTCGCGAGCAAAATCAGGGCAATCGATTTGGGTCGTTCGGGCTCGACGACGCCACGAGGCTGGAACTCAATCTGGGGAGGGGTTCGATGAGGAACCTGAGGAGAGCGAAGATCGTACCGCTGCTGGCCGCGGGGGCGCTGGCCCTGCTGGCGGCCTGCGGTGGCGGCGGGGGGAGCGCCCCGCAGACGGAGACGTCAGCTCAGGGACCGGTTCCCGAGCCGGCGGAGCCGGTGACCATCACCTTCTCCTCCTGGGTCGGCAACGACCAGGGGATGCAGAAGCTCTACGAGAAGTTCAAGACCGAGCACCCCAACATCACGGTCGAGTTCCAGGACGTGCCGGCCGAGGAGTCGGAGAAGAAGCTCACCACCCAGGTCGCGGGCGGCAACCCGCCCGACGCCGCGTTCGTCGACGCCAGCAACGTGGGCGTCTTCGGCCCGCGCAAGGCGCTGGTCAACCTGGAGAGCTACATCAGCCGCAGCGACGTCGTGAAGTCCGACGACTACGTGGAGGCCTTCAAGGCCATGACCCTGGTCGACGGGGCCATGTACGGGCTGCCGTTCGACGGCGAGTCGACCGGCCTGTTCTACCGCACCGACCTGTTCGAGGCCGCCGGCATCGCCGAGCCGCCCAAGACCTGGGAGGAGTTCACCGCGGCGGCGCAGAAGCTGACCGACCCGGCCAAGAAGCAGTACGGCTTCCAGGTCTTCGCCCCGGAGGCGGAGTACTACTGGTACCCGTGGCTCTGGCAGAACGGCGGCGAGCTGGTGACGGGCCCGGACGAGGCCATCGCCTTCAACAGTGACGCCGCCAAGCAGGCGGCGGAGTTCTACGTCGGGCTGACCAAGTACTCCTCCCCGGACTACCTCAACTCCAACTCCTACGACGCGCGGCTCGGGTTCGCCCAGGGCCAGATCGCCATGTACATGGCCGGGGCCTGGTTCGCCGGCACGCTGAGCGACGAGTTCCCGAAGATCGAGGGCAAGTGGGCCGCCGCTCCGCTGCCCAGCGGCTCGGCCGGCTGCAAGACCACGATCGCCGGGGACGCCCTGGTGCTGTTCGCCTCGGGCAAGAAGCAGGACGCGGCCTGGAAGTGGATCGAGTTCCTGTCCAAGCCGGAGAACATGGCGGAGTGGACCTTCGGGTCCACGGGCACCCTGCTGCCGCCGCGGACCAGCCTGCTGGAGTCGCCGGAGCTGGTGGAGAAGAAGCCGATCCTCAAGGGCTTCGCCGACCTGATGAAGTGTGGGGTCAGCTACACCATCGCCGACAAGCAGTGGCCCAAGATCAGCGAGGAGCTGAACACCCAGCTGG
>DASQVF010000016.1:0-2275 GCA_035640915.1 Propionibacteriaceae bacterium | reverse complement strand
GCCCTGTCCGCGGCACCGGCGATCTACGGACCGTTCTGGGCGGCGCTGGTCTCCACCCTGGGTCTTGGCGGTCTGCTGGCCGGACGACTTCCGATGGACCGCCCGGTCGTCCAAGCCGCCCTGACCGGAGCCATGTCGCTGAGCTCGGTCGCACTGGCCCTGACCGGGAACCTGATGGTCGTCGCCGTCGCGCAAGTCCTGCTGGTGCTGGTCGCCCTCGCGCTGAGCATCCACGTGACCCGACTGCTGCACGACGCCGTGCCGTCGACGGTGCGGGCCGGCGTGGCCTCCGGGGTCGGAGCGTTCAGCTGGATCGCCTTCCTGCCGTTCGCCCTGGCGTTCGGCATGGTCATCCGCGACTTCGGGGTCGACACTGCGGGCTGGATGATCACCGCCGCAGTTCTGCTGGTCGGCCTGGTGCTGGTCATCGAGGCGACTGCTCGGCGGCGGCACCTCGGACATCTCACTCGCGCGGCTCAGTACGGCCAGGTCCAGCCGGCAACCTCGGGGATATCCGCGCCCTGCTCCCGGGTGTAGGTACGCGCCCGGACTCGGGCGTCGACCATCTCCTGGCGGAGCCCGGCCGCCCGCGTCCGCAAGGTCTCCACCCGGTCGATGACGTCGATGACCAGGTGGTAGCGGTCCAGGTCGTTGAGCATCACCATGTCGAACGGCGTCGTGGTCGTCCCGTTCTCCTTGTATCCGCGGACGTGCATGCTGTCGTGGTTGGTCCGCCGGTAGGTCAGCCGATGAACCAGCCACGGGTAACCGTGGAAGGCGAAGATCACCGGCTGGGTCTGGGTGAACAGCGTGTCGAACTCGGCATCGGACAGCCCGTGCGGGTGCTCGGACTCGGGGAGCAGCCGCATCAGGTCGACCACGTTGACCACCCGTACGCGGAGGTCCGGCAGCCGCTCCCGCAGGATCGCCGCCGCCGCGAGGGTCTCCAGCGTGGGGATCTCGCCGGCGCAGGCCAGCACGACGTCGGGCACCGAGCCGATCTCGTCCCGGTTCCCGGCCCAGTCCCAGATGCCGGCCCCGCGGGTGCAGTGCAGCGCTGCGTCCTGCACGCCCAGCCAGTCGGCCTGCGGCTGCTTGCCGGCCACCACCACGTTGACGTAGTGCCGGGAGCGCAGGCAGTGGTCGATCGTGGACAGCAGGGTGTTGGCGTCCGGCGGCAGGTAGACCCGGACCACCTCGGGCTTCTTGTTCAGCACCACGTCGAGGAAGCCCGGGTCCTGGTGGGTGAAGCCGTTGTGGTCCTGCCGCCAGACGTGGGAGGACAGCAGATAGTTCAGGCTCGGGATCGGCCGCCGCCACGGGACGTCCGCACTGGCCGACAGCCACTTGGCGTGCTGGTTGAACATCGAGTCGACGATGTGGATGAAGGCCTCGTAGCAGGTGAACAGGCCGTGCCGGCCGGTCAGCAGGTAGCCCTCGAGCAGGCCCTGGCACATGTGCTCGCTGAGCACCTCGATGGCCCGGCCGCCCCGCTCCAGCCGCTCATCGCGCGGGTCGATCTCGACCGCCCAGCGACGGCCGGTGACGTCGAGGATGTCCTGCAGCCGGTTGCTGGCCAGCTCGTCGGGCGCGAACGTGAGGTAGGTGTCGGAGTTCATCCGGGTCACCTCCCGCAACCAGGCGCCGAGCACCCGGGTGGCCTCGTGCGACGTCGCCCCCGGCCGGTCCACGGGTACGCCGAACTCCCGCCAGTCCGGCAGCCGGAGGTCGTGCGCCAGCCGGCCGCCGTTGGCCACCGGGTTTGCGCTCATCCGTCGCTCGCCTGACGGGCTGAGCTCCCGCAGCTCGGGCACCAGCGCGCCGGACTCGTCGAACAGCTCCTCCGGTCGGTAGGACCGCAACCACTCCTCGAGCACCTGCCGGTGCTCGTCGTTCTGGCGAGCAGCGGGCAGGGGCACCTGATGAGCCCGGAAGGTCCCCTCCACCTGCTGGCCGTCGACAACCGGCGGACCGGTCCACCCCTTGGGCGTACGCAGGATGATCATCGGCCAGTAGGCGCGGGTGTGCTCGGCCCCCTCCCGGCGGGCAGCTCGCTGGATCTCGGCGATCCGGTCCAGGCAGGTGGCCATGGTTTGGGCCATGGCCTGGTGCACCTCGGTCGGGTCGTCGCCGGCCACCAGGTGCGGCTCGTAGCCATAGCCCCGCATCAGGGTCTCCAGCTCCTCGGCGGGGATCCGGGCCAGCAGGGTCGGGTTGGCGATCTTGTACTCGTTGAGGGCCAGGATGGGCAGCACCGCACCGTCGCGGGCCGGGT
>DASQVF010000015.1:0-9210 GCA_035640915.1 Propionibacteriaceae bacterium | reverse complement strand
CTCCAACCTCACCGCCCGCTTCTGGGTCGCTGCGGCACTGGTCGTCGGCACTCTGCTGCTCGGCCTGATCGGACCGCTGATCGTCCGCACCGACCCCAACGCCGTCATCGGTGGCCTCTACGACCCGCCCAACGGGTCGTCGATCGGGATGTGGCTGGGCACCGACAACGAGGGCCAGAGCGTCCTGGCCAACCTCGTGTACGGCATCCGGACCTCGTTGTGGGTCGGGCTGATCGCCGGTGCGGTGGCGACGCTGGTGGGCGTCATCATCGGCTTGATCTCGGGCTACGTGGGCGGCCTGGTCGACGACCTGCTGAGCGGCCTCACCAACATCGCGCTGGCGATCCCGACGCTGATCGTGATCATCCTGGTCAGTGTGGCGCTGCAGAGTCGGAGCCCGACGATCCTGGCCCTGGTCATCGGCTTCACCGCCTGGCCGTGGCTGGCCCGCGCGGTACGCGCCCAGTCGTCCAGCGTCCGGACCCGGGAGCACATCGACGTGGCGAGGCTGTCGGGTGCCCGTGGGATCAGCATCCTGGCGTGGGACGTACTGCCCTACCTGCTCAGCTACGTGGTGATGGCCTTCGTGCTGCAGGTGTCGGCGGCCATCCTGTTCGAGGCGACGCTGAGCCTGCTCGGCCTGGGCCCCTCGGGCACCACGAGCCTCGGCATCATGCTCTACTGGGCGATCGCCTGGGGCTCGATCCGGACGGGGTCGTGGTGGGCGTTCCTGCCACCCACCATCATGCTGAGCATCGTCTCGTTCTCGCTGCTGCTGTTGCAGTCGAGCCTGGACGAGGTGTTCAATCCCCGCCTACGGCGCGGCAAGCTGTCGCGGCGGAAAGGAACGCCCCTCGAGCCCACCGGCTCACCGCTGGCGGCCGCGAGCCCGCAGGCGGGGGAGGCCCCGGCCCTGGAGACGCCGGCGACGGCCGGGATCGGGAGTGCCCCCGCGGGGGGAGGGCGGCGAGGATGACCCGGCTGCTGAATGCGGAGCACCTGACGGCGTCCTACCGAACGCCCGACGGGCGGGAGGTGACCGCCGTCGACGACGTCAGCGTCTACATCGACGAGGGCGAGGTGCTGGGTGTCGCCGGGGAGTCCGGCTGCGGCAAGACCACGCTCGGGTCCATCATCTCCCTCACCGCGCGGCCGCCCCTCTACGTCGACAGCGGGAGGCTGGAGATCGACGGAAAGGTCCAGGACCTCGGCGGCAACCGCAAGGTCGAGCGGACCTGGCGTGGCTCGATCGTCTCCTTCCTCCCGCAGGGGGCGATGAACGCGGTCAGCCCGACCATGCGGATCCGTGACCTGGTCTACGACGTGGTCCGGGCCCACGACCGGTCGGTCAAGAAGGACGAGGCCCTGGACCGTGCGCGCGACCGGCTGAAGAGTCTCGGTCTACCACCCCGGGTCATCGACGCCTATCCGCACCAGCTCTCCGGCGGCATGAAGCAGCGCACCGTCACCATCATCTCGACGCTGCTCAATCCGCGCCTGCTGATCGCCGACGAGCCCACCTCGGCGCTGGATGTCTCCTCCCAGAAGGCGCTCTGCGACATGCTGCTGCACATGCTGGAGCAGCGGATCATGTCCGGCGTGGTGTTCGTCACCCACGACCTGCCGGTGCTGCGTGAGGTCTCCAACCGGATCGCGGTGATGTACGCCGGCAAGATCGTCGAGATCGGGGGGGCCCTGGAACTCACCGAACGGCCACGGCATCCCTACTCCGCGGCCCTGTTGGGCTCGGTGCTCTCACCCGAACCGCGGTACCGCAAGATGCGGGTGCTCGGGATTCCCGGCTCGCCACCCAACCTGGCCAACCCGCCGGCCGGCTGCCGCTTCCATCCGCGCTGCGGTGTCTCCTACCCGGAGTGCCACACCGAGGAGCCGCCGCACGTCGGCGACGAGCTGCGGTTCGCGAAATGCTTCTGGGCCGACAAGCATCCCGGCGAGGCCGTCCCGCTGAAGAAGGTGACCTCGGACGACCTCAACGCGGGCGACACCGGCGACGGCTACGTCCAGGGTGAGAACGAGCCGGAGGACGCCACCACGACCACCGTCGCGGAGGTGTCGGCATGACCGCGCTCCTGGAGGCCGAGAACGTCACCAAGACCTTCGGTCACGGCAAGAACACCGTCGAGGCGGTGAAGTCGGTCTCCTTCGCCCTGGAGGAGAACGAGATCGTCACCATCGTGGGCGAGTCCGGATCGGGCAAGTCGACGATGGCCCGGATGGTGCTCGGCCTGCTGCCGATCACCTCGGGGACCATGCGCTTCCGCGGCAATGACGTGACCCATCTGAAGGGTGCGGGGCGGAAGGCGTACTGGCGGGAGGTGCAGGCCGTCTTCCAGGACCCCTTCGCCTCGTTCAACCAGTTCTTCACCGTTCGGCGGCTGCTCGACCGGTCGCTGCGGCTGCTGGACGAGAAGGTCGGAGCGGACCGGATGGAGGAGTCGCTCGGCCACGTCGGGCTGCGGCCCGCGGACGTGCTGGACCGTCACCCGCACCAGCTGTCCGGCGGGCAGCGACAACGCATCATGATCGCCCGGGCGCTGATGCTGCGACCGAAGATGCTCGTCGCCGACGAAGCCACCTCGATGCTCGACGCCTCGTTGCGGGTGAACATCCTCAACGTGCTGCACGACCTGCGGGACGAGGTCGGACTGACCGTGTTGTTCATCACCCACGACATCGGCCAGGCGTGCTACCTGGCTGATCGGGTGCTGGTGATGGAGCACGGGGCGATGGTGGAGCAGGGCAACACCGACGATGTCATCTTCAACCCCCAGCACGAGTACACCCAGCGGCTGCTGAGCGACGTACCGAAGCTGCACGAGGGCGCCGGCGCCCGAACTCCCGACGCACCCGTCGTGGCACCAGTTCCGGAGAGGTGACCACTGCCGGCTCGGGGCGCATCGATCAGCGGCGGCGCAGCTCCTGGATGGAACGCACCTGGGCCACGAACGAGTCCATCAGCCGCTGGGCGGCGTAGGGCTCGTAGGGCTGGTTACCGAACTCGAGCCGGAACTGCCAGGTGATGGTGTTCTCGTACTGCAGCACCAGGATGGCGTAGCGGTCGCCGGTGTCCAGCGTGACCAGGTAGCCGAGCTGGCTGTGGATGCCGTTCTCGACCGAGACCGGCGTGGTGGTGACGGTACCGGTGTTCTCGGCGATGGAGACCTGGTCACCGTCACAGGTGGCGAGGGCGTCGGCGATCACCTGGTACTGGCCGACGGCCGTCGCCGCGTCGGGATAGCGCAGCGTGAACAGGGAGACCGCCGAGGACGCCCCCTCGCCCAGCCAGTAGGTGGAGACGCCATCGAGCGCATGCGGCGGGAACTGGTCGGCCAGCGTCGACTCGACCAGCGGCAGACAGTAGTCCGGCGAGACGGCGACCGGTGCCGGCCGGGGCTGGTCCCGGGACACGACCGCCGCATCGTTGGTGCCGTCGGCCCGCACCATTCCGGCGTACACGTCCTGCAGGTCGGTGAAGCTGAAGTCGTTGGTGGGTCGCGAGCGCAGCCACCACACCACCGACCCCGCGGTGGCGAGCAGCGCGACGACGAGCACGAGGACCACCAGCCGCCGGGAGGGACGCCGCTTCGGCCGCGGGCCAAGCGTCAGCACCTCCGGGCCGGGACGTACCTCGGCGGACGCCATGCAGAAAGCGTAGGTCTCACCGGAGCCCCCAGCCAGGGCTGCGACCTGCCGGCCGTCTCCTTCGGGTTAGGTGGTGCGAGCGGGTCAGCCGTTGTTCAGGGTCGAGGTGAGGAAGGCGTAGCTGTCGGCGATGCCGGCGAAGACGTCGCCCTCGTAGTGGTCGAACTCGATCACGGCGTACCGGATGTCGAAGCCGGCGGAGAGGACCTCGGCGAGGGGAACGTCACCACGACCGGCCGGCTGCTGGTCGTTCGGCAGCTCACGTGCCGTGATCCCCGGCCGCATCGGGCCGTCCTTGACGTGGACCGCGACGACGCGGTCGCCCAGCCGCTGCAGCAGCGCGACCGGGTCGGCGCCCCCGGCGGTGGCCCAGTAGAGGTCGATCTCCAGCTGCACCGACGGGTCGAGCAGGTCGGCGAAGACCTCCAGCGCGGGTCGGCCGTCGACCTCGGCGGTGAACTCGTGGTCGTGGTTGTGGTAGCCCACCCGCAGGCCGAAGTCGGCGGCCTGGGCGGCCCGGGCGTTGAGCCGCTCGGCGTTGCGCTGCACGTCGTCTCGGGTGGCCCACCGGTCCGGCGCGACGAACGGGTCGATCACCACCTGCATGCCCAGCTCGTTGGCGGCGGCGAACGTCTCCTCGGCGGGCGGCACCGTCAGCAGGCCGTCGGGGGTCTTCACGCCCTCGTGCTCGATGAGGATGGCGTGACCGGTCGGCGAGCTGAGCCCGTGCCGCTCGAAGGACTGCTTCAGGGCGTCGGCGCGCCGGACGAAGTCGAACGCCTCCACGGTTCTCAGACCGATGTCGGCGAGCCGGCCGAGGGAGCCGTCCAGGTCGTCGTCCAGGGCCTGGTGGATCGAGTAGAGCTGGACCGAGATCTCGGGCGTGGACATCGAGGGATCTCCTTTCCTGAGGTTGCCGAGGGCGTCAGAGCGTGGCCGCGAAGGGGTCGTAGTCCTCGGGGACCGGCGGCACCCGCTCCACGCGGCTCTCCACGGCGACCGTACGGTCCTCCACGACGGCGTCGTCGATGGCCACCATGGTGTCGAGGACGTGATACGCCAGCTCGCCCGAGGCCAACGGCTGCCGGCCCGTGCGGGCGGCGCGAGCAAGATCGAGGACACCGAGGCCCCGGGTGGCGTACACGCCGGTGACCGGCACGTCTACCCACTCCGGCTCGCGGGAGAACGCTGCGGCAACCGGGTCCCGGGTGATCTTGACCTCGCCGGTGAAGGTGTTGGGGTCGGGGATGACCAGGGTGCCCTCGGTGCCGCTCACCTCGACGATGCCCGTGCGGGCGATCGGGGAGTCGAAGCTGAAGACGCTCTGGCTGACGCCGCCGTCGACGTACTTGGCGATGGTGCTGACGTGGGTCGGCACCTCGACCTCGAACTCCGTGCCGGCCCGGTCACCGACCTGGATGGTCCGGGTGGCGTGGCGCTTCGAGCCGACCGCGGCGACGCTGCGAACCGACCCGAAGACGTGGACCAGCGTGGTCAGGTAGTAGGGGCCGATGTCGAACACCGGGCCGGCGCCCTTGGCGAACAGGAACTCCGGGCTCGGGTGGAAGATATCCGGCCCGACGTACTGCATGACCGTCTGCGCGGACAGCGGCTCGCCGATGTCTCCGTGGGCAATGGCCCGCAGGGCCGTCTGCACGCCCGGTCCCAGCACCGTGTCCGGGGCGACACCGACCAGCACCCCCGCCTCGTCGGCCTGGGCGAGCAGCTCCCGACCGCTGGCCCGGTCGACACTGATCGGCTTCTCGGACCAGACGTGCTTGCCGGCCGCGATCGCCTTGCTGCTGATCTCGGCGTGGGCGACGGGAATGGTCAGGTTGACCACGATCTCGACGTCCGGGTGGCCGAGGACGTCCTCGGTGGTGCCCCACTGCGGCACGCCGTGCTTCTCGGCCTGGGACTTGGCGAGATCGACGTTGAGGTCACCGAGGATGACCACCGATATGTCGGGGAACGACGTCAGGTTCTCCAGGTAGGTGTTGCTGATCATCCCGGTGCCGATGAAGCCCACACCGACGGGTCCGCTGGTCGCCACGACGGTCATTGTTGCAAGCCCGCTCCTCCGCCGACGTTGCGGGCTCAGCGGCTGGTCCGGGCCGTCCGGCGCGTTGGTCCCACCGGGTGGGGTAGAACCATCTCAGGAGTACGCCATCTCGCGAAGGAGCAGAGCATGAGTGACATGTCGCAGGCACAGGGCCAGACCGGCGGCGACCCGTTGGACCTGGTCAACGCCACCGGCACCGAGGACGACGTGATGCCGGGACCGGCCAGCGTCGACGCCGCCGACAACGCGGGCGGGGAGGCCAGTGATGACGTGTCCGGGCGGGCGATGGACATGGTGAACACCGACCCGGCGCCGGAGGGCGGCGCCAGCCTCGACCCGCCGGGCGCCGAGCCTCCGGCTCCGACCTCCGGCGTAGACCCCCTGCAGGAGACCGAGGCATCGAGTGTGCAGGTGCCCGGCGAGGCCGGCGGATCGCTCGAGTCGGGCGCCGACCCGATGCCGGACATGTCCGGCACCACGCCGGACAGCCCGCGGCCCTAGCAAGATGCGTGCTGAGCCTGTCGAACCACGTGGTCCCCTTCGACAGGCTCACCGACAGCGCCCTTCCGCAGGCTCAGGGCACGTCGGCGGCTAGGCGCCGCCCTCCTTGAGCTCGACGGTGATCGGCTGGAACCCCTTGCCGTCCACGTCGACCCCCTCGGCCCGTAGCTCCTCCAACGCCTTGGTGATGTAGGTCGTGTCCTTGGCCGTCTCGGGCGGAGAAGCGCTGATGATCGTCTTGCCGGTCTCGTTCTTGGTGCCCAGCGCGATGTCCACGGTCTGCTTCCACGCCTCGTCGGAGATCGTGCCGATCCCGCTGGTCGAGGGCCAGATCAGCTTGTTCACCTCGTTGGTCATCCACAGCTGATGGCTCTCACCCAGCGTCGACCCTGCGTCGGCGACGATCTTGGCCGCCTCCTCGGGGTTGTCCCGCGCGTACACCCAGCCCTTGATCGAGGCCTTGATCAGCTTCGTCGTCTGGTCGGCGTACGCCGGGTCGGTCAGCTTGTCCGAGTTGGCCCAGATGGCGTCCTGCAGCATCGCGGTGCCGACGTCGTTCCAGTCGATGACGTTGAGGTCCTCGGGCTGGTAGAGCTCGCCGGTCGCCGGGTTCTTGGTCTCCAGCACCTGCGCGTACTCGTTGTAGGTCATCGCCTGCGCCGCGTCGATGTCGCCGTCCAGGAAGCCGTTCATGTCGAACGCCTGCTGGATCAAGGTGATGTCTTTGACGTCCACCCCGTTCTTCTGCATCCCGGCGAACAGCTCCCACTCGTTGCCGAAGCCCCAGCTGCCCACCTTCTTGCCGGCCAGCTGCGCCGGGGAGGTGATGTTCTTGTCCTTGAACGAGATCTGCGTCGTCGCGCTCCGCTCGAAGATCTGCGCCACGTTGGTGATCTTGGCGCCCTGCTCGATCGACCCGAGCACCTTGGGCACCCAGGAGATCGCGTAGTCCACGTCGCCGGCCGACAGCACGTCCTGCGGCACGATGTCGGGACCGCCCTCGACGATGTCGACGTCGAGGCCCGCCTCCTTGTAGTAGCCCTGCTCCACCGCGGCGTAGTAGCCGGCGAACTGCGCCTGGGCCACCCACTGCAGCTGCAGCTTGACCGGCGTCAGCTCCGCCTCGCTCGCGGACCCGCCGGGCTCCGGCTCCGTGGTGCCACCGCCACCGCCGCAGCCGGCCAGCGCCAGCAGCGCCGTCACCAGGCCGAGGGCCAGCGCCCTCCCTCTCCTTCTGCCCATCCTCATCCCCTCCAGGTTGTCCGGCGGTCAGCGGGTCTGCTGATGCCGGGTCGTCCATCTCTCCAGCCCCAACGCGGCGCCGTAGAACACCAGGCCGAGCACGATCGAGCCGAGCACGTACGCCCAGGCCAGCGGGTAGTTGCTGCTCGCCGCGGATGAGGTGATCGACTTGCCCAGCCCACCGACCGGGCCGCCGAAGTACTCCGCCACCAGTGCCGAGATCACCGCCAGTGAGGAGGCGATCCGCAGCCCGGTGAAGGCGTACGGGGCGGCGCTCGGCAGGGTGACCGCCAGCGCCGACTGGCGGGCGGAGGCGGCGTAGGTGCGCATCAGGTCGCGGTGCACCGGCTGCACCTGGCGCAGCCCGCGCAGCGTGTTGACGTAGACCGGGATCAGCACGGCCAGCGCGGCCACCAGCTGCCGCGCCGTCTCCTTGTCGGCGCCGTACATCGTGTAGAGCACCGGGGCCAGGGCCACGATCGGCATCACCGCCAGCGCGGCGACCAACGGCGCCGCCAGCTTGTCGAGCAGTCCGACCACGCTGGCCAGCACGGCGCCGACGACGCCGACCAGCGCGCCCACGACCAGGCCGACGAGTGCGTTGGCGCCGGTGCGCAGGGCGCCGGCGAGCACGCTGCCCAGGTTGGCTACGAACTCGGCGCCGATGGCCAGTGGTGACGGCACGATGTTCGGCTCGATCTCCAGGGCGACGACCAGGAGTTGCCAGAGCGCGAGAAAGATCAGCCCGAAGGCGATCGGGGCCAGGACGGCCTGGTACGCCGACCCCCGAGCCAGAATCCGGGTGGGAATCGTGGTGGAGATGCCCGCTGAGCTTGTGGTGGCGGCGCTCATCGGGACTCGCGACCCGCCGTGCTTGGCACCGGCGCCCCGTGCAGCGCCTCCCGCACCCGGGCCACGGCATGGAAGAACGCGTCGTCCTCACGCAGGGCGTCCTCGCGTACGCCGGTGCCCAGCTCGACCGGGACGGTGGCGACGATCCGGCCGGGCCGGGGCGACATCACCACCACCCGGTCGGACAGGAACACCGCCTCGGGGATCGAGTGGGTGACGAAGACGACCGCCGCGTCGGTCTCGCCGGCGATCCGGTCCAGCTCGTTCTGCATCCGCTCCCGCGTCATCTCGTCGAGCGCGCCGAACGGCTCGTCCATCAGCAGCAGCCGCGGGCGCTCGGCCAGGGCGCGGGCGATGGCGACCCGCTGCTGCATCCCGCCGGACAGCTGGTCGGGGTAGGCGTTCGCGAACTCGCCGAGCCCGACCATCTCGACCAGCTCGGCGACCCGGGCCCGGCGGGTCGCCTTGTCGGCGCCGTGCAGCTTCAGCGGAAGCTCGATGTTGCCGCTGACCGTGCGCCAGGGCAGCAGACCGGCCTGCTGGAAGGCGATCCCGTACGCCTGGTCGAGCCGGGCCTGGCGGGCGGACCGACCGAACACCTCGCAGGTCCCCGCAGTCGGGGTGTCCAGGTCGGCGATCAGCCGCAGCAGCGTGCTCTTGCCGCAGCCGCTCGGGCCGATCAGCGAGACGAACTCGCCGGGACCGACGTCCAGGTGCACGTCCTCCAGGGCGACGACGTCTTGGCCGCGGCGGCTGGGAAAGACCCGGCGAACGTCGGCCACGTGGACCGCGAGCTGCCCGATGTGCGCTGAGCTCGTCGAAGCGCGCCCTTTGACAGGCTCAGGGCGCATCATGTCGGCACCTCCATCCGGCCGTAGCGCCTCAGCGTC
>DASQVF010000014.1:0-5944 GCA_035640915.1 Propionibacteriaceae bacterium | reverse complement strand
GACGCCGGTGGTGGTAGGGATCGAGCGCTCCAGGGTCAGGTTCCGCCGGTCCGCCTCGCCGAAGAGCCGGGTGCCCGAGCCGAGCACGATCGGATGGATCAGCAGGACGTAGGCGTCGATCAGCCGGGCGGCATGCAGCGTGCGGACCAGCTCTCCGCTGCCCAGGACGGTCAGGTCCGCGTCGACCCGATCCTTGAGCGCCGCCACCGTCGCGGCCGCGTCTCCGGCGAGCAGCGTCGAGTTCGGGTAGGCCAGGTCCACCTCGGCGGACCGGGAGACCACGTACTTGCGGCTGTCGATCAGGACCTCGGTGAACGGGTTGGGGTCCGGCGTGGTCGTCCAGTAGCCGAGAAGATCCTGGTACGTGCGGCGGCCGAACAGCAGCCCGCCTTTCCTGGACATGCCCTCGCCGGCGAACTGCATCGACACCTCGTCCGCGTAGCCGTCGGCCCAGCCGCCCTGGGCGAACCCGCCCCGGGTGTCCTCGTCCGCTCGGCCCGGACTCTGCATCACACCGTCCAGCGTGACGTTCTCGAAGGCGGTGATCGTGGCCATGATGTGCTCCTTCCGTCGTGGTTCGTCGGGTCGTTCACAGCAATGACGACCTCACCGGCTCCCGATCGACACCGGCTGTCGGCGGGGACTGAGATCATGTGCGACGTGGCACGACCTGGCTCGGTGAACATCCGGTTCGTCGGCCGGCGTGCCGAGTCCGAGCGGCTCGCCGCGCTGCTCGAGGTTTCGGCGGGACACCCGATCGGCGCGACCCGCGCCCTCCTCCTCGATGGGGACGCCGGCGTGGGCAAGACCCGGCTGCTCGGCGAGCTCGGCGACAGTGCCCGGGCGCGCGGCTGGTCGGTGGCCGTGGGGCACTGCCTGGACTTCGGCGACAGTGCGCTGCCCTACCTGCCGTTCTCGGAGGTGGTCGGGCGGTTGATCGAGGAGCTGCCGAGGGAGACGGTGGCCCGAGTGCTGCAGACCTATCCCGCTGTCGAGCGGCTGCAGCCCGGCCGGCGCCTGCTGCCGGCGACCAACGGCGAGCACCGGGACGCGTCCGGCACGAGCCTGGACCGCCAGGAGCTCTTCGAGGCGATGCACGCGCTGCTGGAGGCCGCCGCGGAACGGACGCCGCTGTTACTGATCATCGAGGACGCCCACTGGGCCGACCAGTCCACGCGGGAGATGCTGAGCTTCCTGTTCGTCCGCCCGTTCGTCGCGCCGGTGGTCATCGTGGTCTCCTACCGGGCCGACGACCTGCACCGACGGCACCCGCTCCGGGCGCAGGTCGGGGAGTGGCTACGGCTCCGCGGCGTGGAGCGGCTGCACCTGGAGCCGCTTCCCGACAGCGCGGTACGAGAGCTGATCGGCCAGCTGCACCCGGACCCGATGGAGGAGGATCAGCTGGTCGAGATCATTGCGCGGTCCGAGGGCAACCCGTTCTTCGTGGAGGAGCTGGTGGGGGCCGCGCCTGGGCCGGACCGAGGGCTGCCGATGGATCTCGTCGGCGTGCTGCTGGCGAGGATCGATCGGCTGGACGAGCCGACGCGGCAGGTGGTGCGGGCGGCCGGCGTGGCCGGTCGTCGGGTGAGCCATGCGCAGCTCGCGGCGGTGACCGGGATGCCGGAGCCGGCCCTGGAAGAGGCGCTGCGCCAAGCGGTGGAGGCCAACGTTCTGGTCACCCAACGGTCCTCCTACGCGTTTCGGCACGCCCTGCTGGCCGAGGCGACCTACGACGACCTGCTGCCCGGCGAACGCGTCCGGTTGCACGCCGCGTACGCGGAGGCGCTGCGCTCCGGACGGGCCAGTGGGACCGCCGCGGAGCTGGCCCGGCACGCCCGGCTGGCCATGGACCACGAGACGGCCATCGACGCCAGCATCCGGGCGGGCCGCGAGGCCATGTCGGTCGGCGGTCCCGACGAGGCCGCTCGACACTTCGAGCAGGCCCTGCGACTGGTCGCCGATCCCCGTCGCGCAGCGGGCGACTTCGATCTGGCCCAGTTGCTGGTGGACACGGCGGAGGCGTTCCTGGCCAGCGGGCAGCCGATGCGGGCCGATGCCCTGCTCGCCGAACAGCTGGCCCGGCTGCCGGCCGACGCGCCTGCCGCCTGGCGCCCTCGACTGCTCGCCGCCCGGGCGGAGGCGATGATCCGGATCGAGCCGGAGGAGGATCCGCTGGCCGTCTCCGCCGAGGCGGTGCGGCTGCTGCCACCGGGGGAGACGGGCGTCCGGGCCACCGTGCTCGCCACCCACGCCAGAATCCTGGCGGCGCACGGCCGGTACGAGGATGCGCAGCTCGCCGCCGCGGAGGCGCTCGCCCTCGCCGAGCAGCTCGACCTCCCGCTGGTCGCCAGCGACGCCATCACGACGCTGAGCGGACTGAAGCGGTTCGGGCCGCCGGAGGCACTGCGCACCGCGCTGACCAACGCGGTCGCCCGCGCGGAGTCGACCGGGGCGGTCCAGGCGGAGCTGCGTGGCCGGTTCCTGATGGGCCGCTCGTACGAGGACCACGCCGACTGGGCCGAGGCGGAGCGCTGGTACCGCAGCGTGATCGACAAGGCGGAGGCAGCCAGCCTGCCGTGGGCACCGAACGTGTTCGACGCGCGCTGGCAGCTGACCTGGTTGTGCTGGGTGCAGGGTCGCTGGGACGAGCTGCTGCAGCTCACCGATCTCACCGGGCAGACGCCGCCGCGGGTGTCGCGGCTGCTGCTGGACCTGCTGCGGCTGCAGGTCGAGTTCGCCCGCGGTGGGCGGCCGGTCGAGCTGCCCGCCATGCGGGAGGCCTGGGCCCTCGACGGTCTGATCGGCATCTACGCCTGCGGGCTGAGCATCGAGGTGGCCGGCCGGGACGGCAACCCGGACGCCGCCGTCGAGCTCTACGACGAGGGCGTCACGGTGCTGACCGCGATCTGGCACCCCGGCTTCGGGGCCCGGATCCGGTTGGCGGCCACCACCGTCGGTGTGGTCGCCGACAACCTGCCCGAGGTGGCGGCCAGGGAGCGCCCGGCGCTGGTCGCCGCAGCGGAGCGGCTCGTCGCCGAGGGCCACGGCGTACGAACCAACTATCAGGACCCGACCGGGTACTGGGGGCCGGAGGGTCAGGCCTGGGTGCTGCGGCTGGACGCGGAGCTGCTGCGGGTGCGGTGGCTCGCCGGCGTCGATCCGCCGGCCGCCGACGGGCTGGTCGGGGCCTGGCGGGAGACGGTACGCGGCTTCGAGGGGATCGGGTACGCCTACGAGACCGCCAGGTCGCGCACCGCGCTGGCCGAGATCCTGCGCGCCACCGGCGACGCCGCGGCCGCCGATCGGGAGCGTGAGCTCGCCGTCGCGGAGGCCGCCGCCCTCGGGGCCGCCCCGTTGCTCCACCGGCTGGGCGTCGACCAGGCCCCGGCCGGCGACCGTCGCTCCGATGTCGGATCCGGCGGACTGACCCCGCGGGAGCTGGAGGTCCTCGACCTGATCGCGGCCGGCCGCTCGAACTCCGAGATCGGTCAGCAGCTGTTCATCAGCCGCAAGACCGCCAGCGTCCACGTCTCCAACATCCTGGCCAAGCTGGGTGCGGCGACCAGGACCGAGGCGGTCGCCCTGGCCCGCCGGCGCCGCCTGCTCGGCTAAGCCCTGGCCTAGGAACAGGCGGCCGCAACCCCGCCATCTGAGGTAGCTCAGGCGTCGATCGAGCCGCCCAAGATCAGTCATCCGCACCATGTTTCGGACGCGGCTTAGCACGAGTCTGGTGTCAACGACAGAGCACACCAGGAGTGACCGATGGACGAGTACGTGATGACCGTTCTGCTCGAGGACCACCGCCGAGAGCTGCTGGCCGAAGCACGGAACGAGGCGCTGGCCCGCCAGGTCCTGGCCGGCCGCAAGCCGTGGTGGCGCCGGCTGGTTCGTCGATCCGGCGACGCACCGGCCGAGCACGCCGGGACGCCGCTCGACGCCCACATGGCCGCGCCGGTGCTGAACGCTCGCTGACCTACCACCAATCCACTAAGGAGAACCCACGATGTCCACCATGCTGTTCCGCTCGGAGGCCCCGCTCACCGCGCTCACCGACGAGGGGCCCGACAACCTGCACGCCGCCGAGGCGGCGGCCACCGTCCACGGCGACTCGGTGACCGTGTACGGCATCGAGGTCGGCGAGGCCAGCGATGACGACGTGGAGGCCAGGATCATCTCGGCCGCCACGCTGGCCCGGACGAACCACCGGTGACCACGCGCTGACCACCGCCTCACTTCGCGCCCACCTCGCACATCGAGCCCTCGGCAGAGGGCTCGATGTGCGTGTGACGGCGCGAAGTGGCGGCGAGAGACATCCTGCGGACTGGACCGTCGCCGGGATAGCCTGTCGCAGGTTCCGGACAGGTTCGACGGGGCAGGAGGCCACACCAGTCGTGAGCACACCCAACCAGCCGCCGTGGCCGCAGCCCGACCAGTCCGGTTCTGGCGGAGGGCCCTCGGCTCCGCCGCCGCAGGACCAGCCGCCGTACGGCCAGCCCTCCCCGTACGGCCAGCCCCAGAGCCAGCCGCCGTACGGCCAGCCTTCTCCCTACGGCCAGCCCCAGAGCCAGCCGCCGTACGGCCAGCCTTCTCCCTACGGCCAGCCCCAGAGCCAGCCGTCGCCTTACGCACGATCGCCGGGTCAGCCACCGTACGGCCGGCCGCAGGGCCAGCCGTCACCCTACGGACCGCCGCAGCCGGGCTTCGCCTCGCCGAACTACGGCGGCCAGTCGCGTCCCGGCAGCTACCCGACCCCGCCCCCCGCCGGTCCGCCGAACCAGCCGGGGGGACCCAGGGGCTACCCACCGCAACCGGGTCAGCCCGGCGCGAACTGGCCCGGCGGTCCGATGGCGCCGAAGAGGAGCTCCGCCCGGGTGTTCCTGATCGTCGGCGCCGTCGTCCTGGCCCTGATCATCTTCGGGATCGGCGCGGCGTTCCTGGTCAACCCCGACACGGAGACAGCCACCGACCCGATCGACCCGACGACGACCGGCGGACCGGGCGGCTCGGCGCCCCCCAGCACCACCGAACCGCCGCCGGCCAGCACTCAGGCCGACCTGTCGGTGAAGGCGTACCTGGAGGCGCTGGCGGCCGGGAACGCGGACGTCGCACTGTCGCTGGGCAAGGATCAGCCCGCCGACAAGACCTTCCTCACCGACGCCGTGCTGGCCAAGTCGAACAAGCGGGCGCCCATCACCGAGATCACGGTGGCCCCACCGGACAACGAGTACGACTCCAGCATCGAGGCGTCGTACAAGCTGGGCGACCAGCAGGTCAACGAGACCTTCACCGTCCAGAAGCAGGGCGATGTCTATCTGCTCAACGACATCACCCAGGACGTCAACCTGGAGACGATCCGCAGCCGCACCCTGCCCCTGCAGATCAACGGCGTCGGGGTCACCTCCGACACGGTGGACCTGTTCCCGGGCTCCTACGTGCTGACCACCGGTAGCAAGTACATCGCCTACGGCGGCGGCCCGATGCTGGTCAAGAGCCCCAACGCCTACCCCAGCGCGTACGACCACCGGCCGGCGATCACCGAGGCCGGGACCAAAGCGGTCGTCGCCGCCGCGAAGTCCAAGCTCAACGGCTGTCTCGAGCAGGCCAAGTTCAAGCCGTCCGGGTGCCCGTTCCTGAACATCCGGGAGAACCCGGGGCAGAACATCACCGAGTCCAGCCTCCGGCGGAAGGTCACCGAGGACCCGTTCACCAACGTGGAGCCGCGGATGGACTACCAGGATCCGTCGATCGCCGAGTTCAGCATCACCGTGCGATGGTCGGCCACCGCGTCGGGCACCGAGGACGGGCAGCGCGCCAGCTTCGAGATCCCCAGCGTGACCGACTTCACGACGGTACGGGCCCGGCTGACCAACGACCCGGTCAAGGTGACCTTCGGCCGCTGACCTCCAAGGGGGTGTTGATCACGGTGCCGGTCGCGGCATCCCCT
>DASQVF010000013.1:0-6117 GCA_035640915.1 Propionibacteriaceae bacterium | reverse complement strand
GTTCCCCCGCCTGGTCACCCGGCTCGGCGCCCCCGCCACCGGTCCGACCGACGTGCCGGTGCCGGAGCCGTTCGACGTCGACGCCTCGTTCAAGAGGTTCGTCTCCCAGCTGGTGGGCCTGCGGCTGCGCCGGATCGTCGAGGCCGACCTGGCGATCCGAGGTGGCGACGAGGCGGCCATCGGGCAGCTGGCCGACGAGGCGGCGCGGCTTCGGGACGAGCTCAAAGGACTGTCGCCGGCGCTCGACGCGGAGTGGGTCGAGGACGTCTACGAAGAGCTCGGCTGGATCAGCCTGGACTCCGCGCCCTCGGATCCCAGTGGTCGGGAACGGCTGGCCAGTCGGCTGCGGAGTGAGCGCTATCTGACCGTGCTCGAGCGGCTGGTCGGAGCGGTGCGCACGCCGAAGCTCGCCGAGGCCCAGGCGGAGCCGGCCGCAGTGGTTCTCAGCGAGCTGCTCGCCGATTCGGTGGACCGGCTCCGGCGATCGGCCGACGGCCTCACCGTCGAGTCGGCCGACGAGGATTGGGCCGAGTCCTGGCGAGAGACCGGTCAGCTGCAGCTCGTCCTCGACGTCGCGGCCCATGTGCTGCCGGAGGAGGTGGCGCGCATCCGGCGATGGTCCACCTCGGCGGCACAGCTGTTGTCGCAGGTGCACGAGAACCGCACGTCCGAGGCGACGGCGATGGCGCTCGTTGCCGACCTGACGCCCCAGCTGGCCTTTCTGGCCGGTCGCGACTTCGAGCGCGAGATGGACAAGGCGCGGCGAGCGCGACGGCAGTTCATCCGCCAGTGGGCCAAGATCAGCAAGAAACTGGACGCGTGAGGAGTCCGACGGGCGCTTTCGTCGTCTTCGAGGGTGGCGACGGCGTCGGAAAGACGACGCAGGTCGACCGGCTGTGCTCCTGGCTCGCCGAGCGCGGCTACGAGGTGGTCCGCACCTTCGAACCCGGTGACTCAGCGGTCGGCGCGGCGATCCGGAGAATCGTGCTGGACCCGGCGACCGGGGCGATGTCGCCGCGGGCCGAGGCGCTGCTCTACGCCGCGGACAAGGCTCAGCACCTGTACGCGGTGGTCGAGCCGGCGCTGCGCCGGGGCGCGGTGGTGGTCTGCGACCGCTACGTCGACTCGATGCTGGCCTACCAGGGCGCGGGCCGGGTGCTGGCGCTGGACGAGCTGGAGCGGGTGGCCCGCTGGGCGACCGGGGACCTGCGCCCCCACCTGACCGTGCTGCTGGACACCGAGCCGGAGCGGGCAGTGCACGTCAAGGCTGACCTGGACCGGCTGGAGGCCGCCGGCGTCGACTTCCACGAGCGGGCACGGCGGCTCTTCCTCGAGCTCGCAGCGCGGGAGCCGGAGGACTACCTGGTGCTGGATGCCCGGGCCTCCCGGGAGGAGATCACGGCCCGGGTGGTGCAACGGCTGACGCCGCTGCTGTCGGACGTTGCGGCGACAATCGAGGCATGACTACGGAGGTGGCCGAGGGCGTCTGGGCCGAGCTGATCGGCCAGGACCAGGCCGTGGCCACCCTGCGTCGGGCGGTGGCCGGCGAGCCGCACGCGATGAGCCACGCCTGGCTGGTCACCGGCCCGCCGGGGTCGGGGCGGTCCAACGCGGCCCGGGCGTTCGCCGCCGCGCTGCAGTGCGCCCGTGGGTTCGGCTGCGGCGAGTGCAACGAGTGCCGCACCTCGCTGTCCGGCGCGCACCCGGACGTGACCCTGGTGCGGACCGAGCTGCTGTCGATCGGGGTGGACGAGGTCCGGGAGCTGGTTCGGCGGGCGGTGATGAGTCCGACGATCGGGCGCTGGCAGGTGATCGTGGTCGAGGATGCCGACCGGGTGACCGAGCGAGGCGCGGACGCCCTGCTGAAGAGCATCGAGGAGCCCGCGCCGCGTACGGTGTGGATTCTCTGCGCGCCGACCCCGGACGACGTGGTCGCGACGATCCGGTCGCGCTGCCGGCTGCTGCGGCTGCAGACGCCGAGCGTGGCCGCCGTGGCCGAGCTGTTGCGCACCCGCGACGGGATCGCCCCCGAGCTCGCCGCGTACGCGGCCCGGATCGCCCAGGGGCACATCGGCCGGGCCCGGGTCCTGGCCCGGAACGGGGACGCCCGGGACCGGCGGGCCGAGGTGCTTCGGATCCCGTCGCAGCTGAGGGGGCTCGGGGGATGCCTGACGGCCGCGGCGCAGCTCGTCGAGGCGTGTTCGGCGGAGGCCGCCGCGGCGACCGCCGACCTGGACAGCCGCGAGCGCGAGGCCCTGGAGGAGGCCTTGGGCTTCGGTACCCAGGGGGCCCGGCCGCGGCAGGCGCAGGCCGCGCTCAAGGACCTGGAGGACCAGCAGAAGGCGCGGGCCAAGCGGTTCCAGCGCGATGCGATCGACCGGGCGCTGACCGAGCTGACCGGTTACTACCGCGACGTGCTCAGTGTGCAGACCGGTTCCGGCGCCGAGCTGGTCAACGCGGACCTGTCCGTCCAGATCTCCGTCCTGGCCCGGAAGTCGACCCCGGAGTCGACCCTGCGCCGGATCGATGCGCTGCTCGCCTGCCGCACCGCGCTGGAAGGGAACGTCGCCCCGCTGCTCGCGGTCGAGAGCACCCTGATCGCGCTGGTGGAGGCCTGACTCGATCGCCGCAGAAAATCTGACTCAGAATTTTTTCGAGTCCGGTTGGTTTATCGCGGCGATCTTTAGTAACGTACTCGCGGGTTGCCGGAGGGAACGAACCCCCGAGCGTTCTCTCCGACAACCTGACAAAGGCCTGGCCCCCGACGGTGGGCCAGGCCTTTCTCGTCGCACGGCGGGGGCTCTTGCACAGGGAACCGGGTTGCGCTTACGCTCATGCCGCGCTCGTTTCCGATTCGTTATCAAACTCGGTCACGGGCGGCTTACCGGGGAAGAAAGTAGCCCGGCGGCGCCCGATGTGTCGTCCGGGATCGCGCACCCGCTACGCCGGACTTCGCTGGGCGGGTGCCTTGCCGGGACCGTCTCGGGCGCAGCGAAGGCGACGAGCAGCGGAGCTCCTGGCCCGGGACCACGGAGATCCATCGAGGGCGAGCGGGTCCCTGCGGCACCGCTCACTCCAGTGCTGACCGCGCCGGCGTAACGTCAGGAAGGATCGAGCTTGGCGTCGACGATCGTTCGGGCTCTGCTGCACAAGTGCGCGAAGGCCGCCTCGTCGCAGGCTGTCAACACCCCGAACCGCACCGACGTCGGACAGGTCCTGCGTGCTCGTTAGGACCTTCTGACGCGGGTGGGTCCCTGCCCCCCAGAAACCCACCCGTGGAAGCCCGGCAGACCCGCATCTGCCGGGCTTCCCCCTTCTTCTGTGCGCTTCTCGCACCCGTCGCGCCCTCCGGGTCCCGTCGTTGTCGCTCTTCGCAGAACGGAAGAGCGTGTTCCGCTCATCGTTCCTCCGACCGGGACCGGGCGCTCCTCCGATGCTCCAAGCGCGGATGGGTGTGCGCCGCGGGCCACGTAGGCTCGCCGGGTGATCGGCGGCTCGCACGCCCGCTCCCGGTGGGCGTACGGCGTACTCGGTGCGGCCGTTGCGGTCGTCCTGACCGCGTGCGCGATCCCGGTGCCGCAGGTGCCCAACTGGTCTCCGACACCGCCGGCTCCCTCACCGAGCCCGAGCGTGGCACCGGAGTCGCCGTCGGCCAGCGGCCGGCCGTCACCCGCATCGACCAAGGGACGGCCGGTGCAGCCGATCCCGTCGGTGGTGCCGAACGGGTACAGCGCTCCGCCCCGCGGCTCCGGCCTCGCCCGTTACCAGGGCCAGCGGTTGCGCTGGCAGCCGTGCGGCGAGGGGCTGACCTGTACCGCCGTCCTGGCGCCGCTGGACTACGCCAAGCCGGACGGCAGGGCGATCACGCTCGCGCTGGCCCGGCGGGCCGCGACCGGCGATCGGCGGTTGGGCACGCTGTTCATCAACCCTGGTGGTCCGGGCGGGTCCGGCACCTCCTACGTCGGCTACTTCGACCCGACCGGGCTGGAGGGCTACGACATCGTCGGCTGGGATCCGCGTGGGGTCGGGTACTCGACACCGGTCACCTGCATGGGTCCGGCGGAGCTGGACCGGTTCTACGCGATGGACGGCTCACCGGACAGCAAGGCCGAGGAGCGGGCCAGGAGCGAGGCGGTGCAGGGCTTCGGGCGGTCCTGTCTGGAACGGTCGGGCGGGCTGCTGCAGCACATCTCGACGGTGGAGACGGTCAAGGACCTCGAGCTGTTGCGCGGGCTGGTCGGTGACGACAAGATCAACTACTTCGGATCCTCGTACGGCACCCGGATCGGCGCCCTGTACGCGGAGCTCTATCCGGCGCGGGTCGGTCGGATGGTGCTCGACGGCTCGGTGGACATCAGCGGCTCGGACACGATCAGCCAGACCGAGGGATTCGAGCGGGCGCTGAACAACTTCGCGAGCTGGTGTGCTCAGCAGCGCTGCCGGTTGGGGGACAACAAGACGGCGGTGCTGGAGCAGGTCAAGGCTTACCTCGACGAGCTGGACCGGCGACCGCTGCCGGTGGGCAACCGGACCCTCACCCAGCAGCTGGGCGTGGAAGGGGTCTTCCACTCGATGTACGGCGGGGAGCGGAGCTGGCAGCGGCTGCGCGACGCTCTGGTCGCGGCGATCTTCGACCGCGACGGACGGGCGTTGCTGACGCTGGGGGACCGGTCGAACTTCCGGCAGGACGACGGCAACTACGACCAGATCAGCTACTCCTTTCCCGCGGTGCGGTGTCTGGACAGCCAGGACGAGAGCGTGCGCGAGGTTCGGCGGCGCTACGCGCAGGTCAGCAAGGCGGCGCCCGTTCTCGGCCGGCTCGGTGGGGCGGACCTGACCTGCGTCCTCTGGCCGGTTGCGCCCGCGCCACCACCGCCGCCCATCGACGGAGCCGGCGCCCGGCCGATCGTGGTGATCGGGACGACCGGCGACCCCGCCACGCCGTACGAGTATGCGGTGGACATGGCCGACCGGCTGAAGTCTGGGGTGTTGATCACCTTCAAGGGTGAGGGGCACCTGGCGTACGACCAGAGCCAGTGTGTGAGCGGGCTGGTCCGGGACTACCTGGTGCGCGACCGGGTGCCGCGGGACAAGTCCCGCTGCTGAGCTGCGGCGGTTCTCGGGTGGGCAAGGGTGGGACGGATTCTGCCTGGGCGGGTGATGTGACGGCTGGATATAGTAGGCGATCGTGCGTGGGCTCGGTAACCGCGCCGCGCACACGCCGCCTTAGCTCAGCTGGCAGAGCAACGCACTCGTAATGCGTAGGTCTGGGGTTCGATTCCCCAAGGCGGCTCCACCATCGTGCCTAGTCAACGACCACTTCCCGACCTTGTTCTCCGGAACCATCGCCGCGTCGGCCCGCACGTGTCCCCGACGTGTCCCCTAAGCGTGCTGCCGCTGCCCAGAGGTTCTGGTCAATTAGGTGCCCGTAGAGGTCCATCGTCATCGCCGCCGACGCGTGCCCCAACACCCGCTGAACCACCTTGGGATCGGCGCCCGACCCAAGCCAGACTGACGCTGCTGTATGTCTCAGATCATGCACGCGCAACTGCGGACGGCCGATGGCAGTAACGGCTTCCCGCCACCTGACAGACCGCTTCCAATTGGTCTCCCTCAGCGGGCCGCCCTCAGGCGCGTGGAACAGCCAATCACCTGGCTGCTTCCCAGCCGCCCACCGCTCGACGACGGGCACCACCGCTGCCACGAGCGGAACAGTGCGCGCGCGACGATTCTTGAGAGTGTCGACGTAGAGGGCGCCGCCGCCGTTGCTCGCTAACACTGCGCGTGAAAGCCGCAGCCCAGGTCCGGGGACCGACACCCGGTCTGCTACTTGAAGCCCCGCGATCTCGCCCCATCGCAGGCCCTCATACCCGAGCACGAGGACCAGGTCTCCGTAGGGCGGACGACAGGCACTTGCGAGCGCTTCCACTTCAAACGGATCTAGCGTCTGTCCCTCTCGTTGAGCCTGGCCACCGGTTGGAGGCTTTGCGATTGCGGCAACGTTGATGGCAACCCGTTGATCAGCGACGGCGTAGGAGAGCAGCGACCGGAGGGCGGCCAGTGCCCGGGTGACGGTTCATCGGGCCAGGCCGCGAGCCATCAGCTCACCCATCCACG
>DASQVF010000012.1:0-3561 GCA_035640915.1 Propionibacteriaceae bacterium | reverse complement strand
TGGGGCGGTGGTAGAGCCAGGACAGCAGGCCGAGGGCGAACATGTTCTTGGCCCGGGCGGCGTCCTTGCGGGACAGGCCGAACGGCTTGACCGCCTCGACCGTCATCCCGGTCAGGTCCAGCGCGTGCACCTGGTAGTCGGTCAGCGACTCGTCCTCGAGCGGGTTGGCGTCGCGGATGTCCGGCTTGTTGGCGAATTTGGCCGACAAGAAGTTCAGCGTGCCCTCGGTCGGGCGGTGGTAGAGCCAGGACAGCAGGCCGAGGGCGAACATGTTCTTGGCCCGGCCGGCGTCCTTGCGGGACAGGCCGAACGGCTTCACCGCCTCCACGGTCATCCCGGTCAGATCCAGCGCATGCACCTGGTAGTCGGCCAGTGAGTCGTCCTCGAGCGGGTTGCTGTCGTAGCCGACCTTGGCCAGGTTGCGCTTGGTGAAGTCGGCGGTGTCGGCGATGATCACGCCACCGCGGGGCAGGTCGGCGATGTTGGCCTTGAGGGCCGCCGGGTTCATCGCGACCAGGACGTCCGGGCGGTCGCCCGGGGTCATGATGTCGAAGTTGGCGAAGTGCAGCTGGAAGCTGGAGACTCCGGGCAGGGTGCCGGCGGGCGCCCGGATCTCGGCGGGGAAGTTGGGCAGGGTGGAGATGTCGTTGCCGAACACCGCCGAGTCGGCGGTGAACCGGTCCCCGGTCAGCTGCATCCCGTCGCCCGAGTCGCCGGCAAAGCGGATGACCACCCGGTCAAGGGTGTGGACCTTGGTCACTGCTGGCCTTTCCTCGGCGTATGTCCCCCTCGTCGCGTCAGGCGGGGTAGGGCTCGGTCGGAACGGTGGCGATCCGTAGGTGAGCCTTACCCATTTTAGGCCGGGTTGCCGAGCGGTCGTTGTGATCTCGCCGACGGGTCGAGACGGAATATTTCCGCTTCCCCACCTGAGTTCGTGACGCGCGTTTCAGCCCGCTGCGGCGTGTCGGCCCTTCCAGCGGGCTCTCGCGTCACTGTCTCAGGCGGCGGCCGCGACTAGCGTTGGCTCATGCGGTGGCTGGACTGGTACGGCGACGGGTCGGTGTACGTCGTCAACATCGCTCTGGCCTGCTGCACTCTGGAGTTCGAGGCCGCGGCGCAGGGTGTCGCCGAGGTGGCGATGCCGGACGCGGTCGGGGCCGGGAGCCGGGTGGTGGTGGTGGTGTCCGGGACGGTGACGGACCGGCTGGCGCCAGCCGTGGCGGCGATCGTCGACGCCTGTGCGGAGCGGGGGATGGCTGCGCCCTCCGTGGTGTCGTTCGGCGCGTGCGCCTCCTCAGGCGGGCCGTACTGGGACTCGTACGTGGTGACCAAGGGGATCGACCAGCTCGTGCCGGTCGACGTCTTCGTGCCCGGCTGCCCGCCGCCGCCCGAAGCCCTCACCGACGCCGTGGATCGACTGACCGGGAGGGTGCCGGCATGAGGCTGGTGGCTCCCGAGGACTGGCTCTCCAGCGTGGTGGCGGCCCGGGCAGACGGGTACCGGTTCTTCGACTGGCTGGGGGCGGAGGACCTGATCGGCCGACAGGACGCCCTGCTGGTGGTGCTGGCGCTGCGCCGGCTGGACCGGCCGGCGGACGTCCTGCTGCTGGGCACCGAGCTGAACCGGGAGGCGCCGGAGCTGGACAGCATCCGGAGCGTGTACGCCGGGGCGGCCTGGCACGAGCGGGAGGCGGCGGAGCTGTTCGGGATCGAGTTCTCCGGCGGCCAGCCGGGTCGGCTGCTGCTCGCCGCCGGGTTCACCGGAACGCCGCTGCGCAGGGACGAGGTGCTGGCGGCCCGGACCGGTCTGGCGTGGCCGGGGGCGAAGGAACCGGGGGAGAGCGACCTGCGCCCGGAGCCGTTGGAGGGGCGCGCTTCGACAGGCTCACCGCACAGCGGCGCTTCGACAAGCTCGCCGCAGATGCGCCCGGAGCCGTTGGAAGGGCGCGCTTCGACAGGCTCAGCGCACAGAGGCGCCTCGACAGGCTCAGCGCCCAAGCCACGTCGCCGGCTGGTGCCGCCGGGTGTCCCGGACCCCGCCGTGTGGGGCGATCGGGATCCCGCGGTGCCGGATCCCACGGCGTCCGAGGTCGCGGACTCCACCGCCGGCGGCCGACAACGGCGGCGGCCGTGACCCGGCACGGGTCCATCCGGCTGATCGAGCCGGCGTGCACCTCCTGCATGGTCTGCGCCCGGGAGTGCCCGACGTGGTGCATCACGATCGACTCGCACCCCGAGCTGACTCCCGGGCCGGCGCCCGGCGCGCGCCCGCGTACGACGCACGTCCTCGACCGCTTTGCCATCGACTGGTCGCTCTGCATGTACTGCGGCATCTGCGTCGACGAGTGCCCCTTCGACGCGCTGGAGTGGGTGGAAGGCTCCGTACCCGCCGGCCCGGATCTGCTGCAGGAGCTGGCCAGCCCACGAGTCGCTACCGGCGGCGTCCCGGTCCGGCCAGCACGTGGCGCCGGAACAGCTCCGCAGAGGGCAGCAGCCGGCGGTTCTTGAACCAGGCGAGGCCGACCTCGCGGAACGCTCCGGGATCGGTGAGCCGCACCAGCCGCTCGGCCCCGCTGCCCACCGACCGGACCTCAGCAGGTTGCGCGGGCACGATAGAGACCCCGAGTCCGGCGGCGACGAAGCCCCGCACCACGGAGATATCGTCCTCCTCGAACACGACTCGCGGTGCGAATCCGGTCCGGCCACAGAGCTCGTCCGAGAGGGTCCGCAGCTCCCAGTCGGGGCCCAGCATGACGAAGTCCTCGTCCGCAGCCTGGGCGAGCGCGACCTCCCTACGGTTGGCGAGGGGATGACCGGGCGGCACGGCCAGGCAGAGTGGCTGCTGGAGGAGCCGCCGCCACTCGACCTCCGGGTTGCGCGGCCGCCGAGCGGTGAACTCCAGGTCGATCTGTCCGCCGGCGACCAGGGACGAACCCAGCGCGTCGCGGGAGTGCTCGAAGCGGAACCGGACCCGCGGGTGCTGGGTGCGGAAGGTGGCGATCAGGCCCGGTACCAGCCAGGCCCCCAGTGAGAGCTGGAACGCCAGCCGGACGCTGCCGCTCTCCGGATCGATCAGCTCCTCGGTCGCGGCCAGGCCGTCGTCGAGGGCGTGCAGCGCCGTGTCGACATGGCGCTTGAAGACGCTGCCGGCGTAGGTGGTACGCAGCAGCCGGCCCGATCGCATGAGCAGCGGAGCGCCCACCTCCTCCTCGAGCCGCTTCAGTCCTCGGGACACGCCGGGCTGACTCACCTGGTAGAGCTCCGCCACCTCGGTGACGGTCGCGCCGTCGGCGACCTGCTGGAAGAAGCGGAGGACATCGGTATCCACATCCATGACGCTAGCGCATCGGTTACCGGACAAAGATTCATTGGAAGTATGAGTCGCGTTTCGTCAGACTTGATGCATGAGCATCTCGACTTCCCTCCGTGAGCGCATGACGACGATCCGTGACCAGGTTCGCGAGCGCCGCCAGGAGCGGGCCGAGCACCTGACCCTGCAGCGGGAGCTGGCCAGCTACCGGAGCCCCAGCGAGGTTGACGAGCTCCTGGCCCTGATGGCCGA
>DASQVF010000011.1:0-3402 GCA_035640915.1 Propionibacteriaceae bacterium | reverse complement strand
GCCCGCGGGCCGGGTCGCCAGCTGGGGCCATGACGACTTGCGGGTGACTTCCCTGCGAAACGACCGCCAGTGACGGCTGGAGGTCGCGACACGCCGGGAAGTGGTGAAACGCGGGGTCGTTTTTCAGGGAGTGGCGGCCTGCTGCGGCCGAGTCGGGGTTAGGCGAGGGGGTCAGCCGGCGTACGCGTGCTGAGGGGCGCCCCGCACCTCGGCCGAGTACCGGAACACGGCGCCGGCGTCCGGCTGGTCGTCGGGGTCGATCCCCTCGCGGGAGGTCGTGATGAACAGCGTCCGCCGATCCGCGCCGCCGAACGCGCAGGCCGTCACGTTGGATACCGGCAGCTCGACCACGAGGTCCAGCCGCCCGGCCGGGTCGTAGCGGTGCACGGCGCCGCCGCCCCAGAGAGCGATCCAGACGCCGTCCTCCTCGTCGATGGCCATGCCGTCCGGCTGGCCGCCGCCCGTGATCTCGGCGAAGGTGCGCCGCTCGGTGAAGGCCGCGGAGTCCGGGTCGAAGGTGAAGCGGTCCACCCGGCCGGTCGGCGTGTCGTTGTAGAACACCGTGTCGCCGGCCGAGCTCCACTGCAGCCCGTTGGAGATGGTGACGCCGCGGAGCGTCACCGCGACGTTGCCGTCCGGGTCGAGGCGGTACAGGGTCCCCGCCCCGGGCGTCTCGTCGTACGCCATCGTCCCGCAGTAGAAGCGGCCCTGGGGGTCGCAGCCGCCGTCGTTCATCCGGATCGACGGGTCGGTGAAGACCGGCGGGAGCAGCCGCTCCTCGGTGAGATCCGGCCCGAGCAGGGCGAACCGGTTCTCGGTGGCGAGCACGTAACCGCCGCCGCGGCGGGCGCGGATGGCCGCCGCGACCTTGGCCACCGGCCGGCGCTCGGTGCCGCCGTCGGCGTCCACCGCCACGACGGCGCCGGCCAGCATGTCGACCACCAGCAACCGGTCGTTGGCGGCATCCCAGAACGGCCCCTCGCCGTGATGGGTGCAGGGTGCGGTGAACCGCTCCGCCTGGATACTCACATCCAACCTCCGTCCACGATCCAGCGCTGTGCCGTGCAGGCGCGCGAGTCGTCCGCCGCGAGCCAGAGCAGGAGCCGCGCCACGTCGTCGGGATAGAGCTTGTCCGGCAGGCACTGGTTCCGTGTGATCGACTCCTCCGCCTCCGGGGTTACCCACTCGGTGAGCTGCTTCTCGGTCATGATCCACCCCGGGATGATGCAGTTCACCCGGATGTACCGCGGGCCGAACTCCCGGGCCAAGGTCCGGGTCAGCCCCTCGATGCCGGCCTTCGCGGTGATGTACCCGGGGAGGTCCATCAGGTCGATGTGCGCGCTGATCGACCCGAGGTTGATGATCGACCCGCCGCCGGACTGCCGCATCGTCGGGGCGACGGCCTGAGCGGCGAAGAAGTGGTGGCGCAGGTTGACCGCGATCCGGTCGTCCCACAGGGCCTGGTCCATCTCCATGACCCGGTCGCGGTGGTCGTTGGCCGCGTTGTTGACCAGTACGCGGATCGGGCCGAGCTGCTCGGCCGACCAGGCGATGGCCGCCTGCAGGGCGGGGACGTCCCGCACGTCGCACTCGGTGAACAGCGCGTCGGCCCCCTTGTCCCGCAGGGTCTGCTCCAGCGCCTTGCCGCGGTCCGCATCGAGATCGACGAACGCCACCTGGGCGCCCTGGCCGGCCAGCTGGGCGACGAACTCCGCGCCCAGACCGGAGGCGCCTCCGCTGACGAACGCCGTCCGTCCCTGCAGGCTCGGGTACGTCGCGAACATCTCCGGTTCGACCTCAGTCAAGCCACAGCTCCCGGTCGGGAGCGGCCCGTTCCAGCTCGGACCAGAGCTCGTCGGGAACCTCCACGGCGGCCAGCTCGATGGTCTGGGCGATCCGCTCCGGCGACGACACCCCGACGACGGTGGAGTCGACCAGGTCCGACCGCATCGAGAACTGCAGGGCCGCCGCGGCCAGCGGGACGTCGTAGCGCCGGCACGCCGCCTCCATCGCCTGCGCGGCCTCCCGGATCCGATCGTCCCGGGTCCCGTAGGCGTACTTCTGCTGCACGCTGGGGCCCTTCGACAACATGCCGCCACCGTACGGGGCCGCGTTGAGCACGCCGAGACCGCGCTCCGCCGCGTAACCGAAGAGCGGCTCGGCGGAGCGGTCGAGCAGGGTGTAGCGGTTGTGGCTCAGCACCACCTCGAACTCGCCGGTGTCGAGGTACTGCGAGAGCAGCCCGACCGGCCCGCCGGCGACGCCGAGGTGGCCGACCAGCCCGCGCTCCCGGAGATCGACCAGGGCCGCCACCGGTCCGCCGGACGCGATCCCCTCCGCGAACGAGATCCGCTCCGGGTCGTGCAGATGCAGCAGGGGGATCCGATCAACGCCGAGGCGCTCCATCGACTCCTCCAGCGAGGCGCGCACCCGATCGCCCGAGAAGTCCCCGGTCCGGGGGTCCGGGTCGACCTTGGTGGCGAGCACGACCTGCGACGGGAGCCCGCCGGCGCGGCGGATCGCGGCACCGATCCGGCGCTCGGCCAGGCCGTCCTCGCCGTAGCCGTTGGAGGTGTCGAGGAAGTTGACCGGACTGTCCAGCGCGGCCAGCACAGTGGCGATCGCCCGTTCCTCGTCGACGGCGTATCCGTACTGCTCCGTCATGCTGGCGAGCGGGCTGGTCCCGAAGCAGAGCGGGGTGACCTCCAGCTCCGTGCCGCCCAGCGGGGAGCGGGACAGCGGAGAGGGCCGGTTCACCCACCCACTCCCACCGGCTGCGGCGCGCGCTCGGCGAAGACCTCCCGGGCCGCGTGGTACGCGTCGACGATGCGGTCCAGCACGGCATCGGTCGTGTCGTCGGCCCCGGTCGTTCCGGGGTGGTCCGCCCGCCACTGCACCATGCGCCGGGCCGCCCGGTGGAACGTCAGCTTCGGCGCGAAGCCGGGCACGAACCGCCGGATCTTGCTGGTGTCGAACAGGCCGGTGTGGCCGATGTCGCCCAGCACCTCGCCGGACCAGAACCAGTCGGGGGCCACCACGGGGAACAGCTCCGATGCGACGTGCACGAGATTGGCTCGGACGCCGAGGGCGTCCGCGATGATCGTGTAGATCTGGTCCCAGGTGTAGACGTCCTCGCCGGTGATGTTGAAAACCTCCCCGACGGTCCTCGGATTGCCGAGCAGGCCGACGAGTCCCTGGGCGAAGTCCTCGGCGTGGGTCAGCGTCCACAGCGACGTGCCGTCCCCGTGCACCGGGATCTCGGCGCCGCGGGCGATCCGGTCGACGGCCGTCCAGCCGCCGGGGAGGGGCGGGTTCGCGTCGTCGTAGGTGTGCGAGGGCCGGACGATGGTGACCGGGAAGCCGTGCTCGGTCCGGGCCTGTTGCAGCGCCAGCTCCGCCCGC
>DASQVF010000010.1:0-8217 GCA_035640915.1 Propionibacteriaceae bacterium | reverse complement strand
GTCCCCGGCCAGCGACGGAGCCCGGACCCCTGGCTCGGACCCGGACGAGCCGGCAGTGGTGCACTACTCCACCCTGGACCAGCCGGCTCCGGCTGATGCCTCGACGCTGGCCGGTCACACCCTCCGGTTGGGCAGCCGAGGGGCGGACTTCCTCCAGCTCGCCCACTACCACCGGATGCTGCAGTCCTGCGGCTTCGCCGCCACGCCGGCGCTGGGTGCGGTGATCGGCACCGACGGGGGCGCGGCCGGCACGTTCGGCCGGCTGGGGTCAGTCCCCACCGAGGGACTTCCCTCCGCGCCGGTGCTGGCCTGGGCCGAACTCGAACGGCCATCGGTGCGCACCTTCTCGCGCAGCCATCCGGAGGGCTGGCGGCTACGGAGCCTGCTGGAGCGCTACGACTTCGAGCACGAGTTCCGGGTCGCGATCGCTGAGGTCGCCACCCGCCAGACCGGCCACCCGGACACCGACCCGTTGCCGCTGGTCCGCCCGATCGTCAACGCCGAGTGCGGTCGTTGCCACTGGTGGGAGCACTGCCGGCCCCAGTTGGACCCGGACGACGTCAGCCTGCGGATCGACAAGGGGGCGTTGGACGCCCGCGAGATCGTCACCCTGCGGAGGCACGGCATCGGCACGGTCACCGACCTTGCCGAGGTGGACCTGGACCACCTGCTGACCTGGTACCTGCCCGAGGTCACCCACCGCAGCGGTGCTGAGGTCCGGATCCGCACCGCCGCCCGCCGGGCCCGGATGCTGCGCGAGGGACGTTGGTTCGACCGGGAGACCAGCGGACCGATCGAGGTCCCGCGAGCGGTGGTGGAGATCGACTTCGACATCGAGAGCGCTGCGGACGGCCGGGTCTACCTCTGGGGCTTCCTGGTGCAGCGGGACGACGAACCGGCCGTCTACCACGAGTTCAGCCGGTTCGCGGTGCTGGACGAGCCCGGCGAGCTCCAGCTGGCCCGGGAGGCGTTCGAGTGGCTGCGCAGCGTGGTCGAGGCCGGCGAGCCGGTGGTGGTCTACCACTACAGCGGCTACGAGGTGGCCAAGATCCGCGGCCTCGCCGACCGGACCTGCGATCCACTGCTGGACTGGGCCGCCGAGTACGCCGAGGAGCAGTTCGTCGACCTGCTGGAGATCGTGAAGGCGCACTACTTCGGCGTCGCGGGGCTCGGGCTCAAGCTGATGGCTGCGCACGCCGGGTTCTCCTGGCGCGACGACGACCCCGGCGGGCTCAACTCCCAGGTCTGGTTCACCGAGGCGGTGCACGCCGAGTCCCCCCCGGCCCGGGCGGCCGCCCGCCGGCGCGTCCTGGAGTACAACGAGGACGATGTGATCGCCACGTCGGCGCTCAGAGCGTGGCTGCGAGCCCAGTGATCGCCGCGTCGAGGGTGCGTCGCTGTGACCGGTCCACCACGGCCTCCACCAGCCCGACTCCACGCGGCGGCTCGGCCAGGACCGCCACCAGCCCGTCCGTGTCGGTGACCCGGGTGTAGCCCACCCCCGCCCCGGCGGCCAGCGCGGCGAAGTCCACCGCGTGCGGCGTCCCGAACAACCGCTCGTACGCTCGTGTCTGCGCCGGCTCGCCTGGTTCCAGGGTGGCGAAGATGCTGCCGCCACCGTCATTGGCGACGACCACCCGCAGGTCGGGGACGGGTTCGCTCGCCGGCCGCAGCAAACCGGTGACATCGTGCAGCGCGGTCAGATCACCGACCAGCGCCGTGGTCGGCCGCTCGGTGGCCAAGGCGATGCCGGCCGCCGTGGAGAGGTTGCCGTCGATGCCGGCCAGGCCGCGGTTGGCGTAGACCGGCGGTGGTTCGGAACGGATCGGAGCAAGGTCCAGGTCGCGCACCGGGGAGGACGAGCCGACGAACAGCACCTCCTCGGCCGGTAGGCCGGCCCACACTGCGGCGGCGAGCGCCGGGCCACTCAGGTACGAGAGCCCGGCCAGCAGGTGGTCGAGATCGGCCCGGAGGTTGGCGTCGGCCTGCTGCCACCGGCTGAGCCAGCTGTCGGTCGCCGGTCCGGTCAGCCGGACGCCGGAGGTGACCAGGGTGGCGGTCCGGCCGGGGTCGACCCAGTCCGGATACGGCGTGACGACGACCAGCTCCACGTCGTCGCGGGCCAGCAGGCGGGCCACCGGCCGCGACAGCGTCGGGTGACCGAAGACAATGACCCGTTCGACCTCCGCGGCGAGGGTCGATGCGGCCAGCAACCGGCCGGTGCCCAATGCGGCCGGTCCCGATCGGGCGTTGCTGGACGGCTCGGCCAGAACCGGCACGCCTGCCGTGGCGCCCAGCTCGGCCACACTGCGACCTACGACCGGGGGCGCGTCCCCGGCAACGATCACCGTCTGCGGCCCGGCGGGCAGCTCGGTCGGCGAGTCGGCCCAACCGACCGGAGTGACCACCCGCTCGGTGGTCAGCGGGTCCGGCGCCGACCCGGTGGGATTCAACGGCTCGCTGAGCTCGGCGTTCAGCTGTACCGGCCCCGGCCGGCGGCTCCGGGCGCCGGTGGCCGCCGCCACCAGACGGGCCGTCTCGAACCGCCAGGTCCGCGGGTCGGGGGTCGCGTCGGTCAGCGCCGCGTACGCCCGGACGTGTACGCCGAACAGCCGGTCCTGGTCGGTCGTCTGGTTGGCCCCGGTGTGCACCAGCGACCGCGGCCGACTGGCGGTCAGCAGGATCAGGGGGACGAAGGACGTCGCGGCCTCGAGGACTGCCGGATGCAGGTTGGCGACCGCGGTGCCCGAGGTGGTCAGCACCGCCACCGGGCGTCCGGACCCCTTGGCCAGGCCGAGGGCGAGGAATCCCGCAGTCCGCTCGTCCAGCCGGACGTGCAGCCGGAGCAGTCCGATCCGGTCCGCCGCCAGCGCCTCGTAGGCCAGCGGCGCACTGCGAGCGCCCGGTGCCAGCACCAGGTCGGTCACCCCCTGGCTGACCAGCTCGGCGATGATCACCCCGGCCAGCGCGGTCGCGTGCCCCTCGGTCATCGCTCGGCCTCCGCCAGCCGGGCCCGGGTCTCGGTCAGCCGAACCTGCCACGTGGCGTCCGTCGCCGGGTCGGCCCGGTGCCGGTCCAGCATGCCGCGGTCCGCCGCGACGTCGCGCAGCCGGATCACCCCGTCGACCGCCACCAGGGGATCGCGGACCAGGTCGCCGGCCAGCAGCTGAGAGGTGTTCAGGCCACAGGCGAAGGGCAGCTCGGGCAGCGCGGCGGCCAGGGCCAGCCCAGCCCGCAGCCCGATCGAGGTCTCCAGCGCGCTGGACACCACGACTGGAAGCCTGATCCGCTCCGCAATGTCCAGGGCGGCCCGGACGCCGCCCAGCGGCTGCACCTTGAGCACCGCGACATCGGCCGCCGCACACCGGGCGACCTCGAACGGGTCCTCGGCCCGGCGGATCGACTCGTCGGCGGCGACCGGCACGTCCACCCCGGCCCGCGCCAGCCGGACGCGCAGCGTGGCCAGGTCGGCGACCGTACGGCAGGGCTGCTCGACGTACTCCAGCCCGAACCGGGCCAGCGCCGTGACCGCGGACTGCGCCTCCGCCACCGACCAGGCACCGTTGGCGTCCACGCGCACGCGGCCGTCGGCTCCGAGCGCGTCCCGCACGGCCGCGACCCGGGCCAGATCCTCGGCCAGCGACTGCCCGGCCTGGGCGACCTTCACCTTGGCCGTCCGGCAGCCGGCGGACCGGGCCAGGGCGTAGGCCTGCTCCGGGCCGACCGCCGGGATGGTGCTGTTGACGACGACCTCGTCCCGCACCGGTTCCGGCCAGCCCAGCTCGGCGGCCTCGTCCGCTGCGCGCAGCCAGCTTCCCAGTTCCGGGCCGGAGTAGTCGAGGAAGGGGCTCCACTCCGCCCAGCCGGCAGCTCCCCGCCAGACCATGCCCTGCCGCTCCGTCAGCCCCCGGAACCGGATCGGCACCGCGATCGCGTAGGTCTGCGGCTGGCCCGGCACCCGGACACTGTACGCAGAGCGCCGACCTCGGTCGCCGAATAGCCTTGGGCCCGTGACGGAGCCCCGCTCGAGGTTGCGCACCGTCGGTTCCACCGATCTCGCCCGCGCCCTTGGGTCGGCCCTCGACGGCGGACCGGTGATCGCGCCGTTGCCGCCGGACCCGGTGGAACGGCGCCGGGCGCTCACCGTGCTGCGCCCCGACCAACCGGTGACCGAGCCGGACGCCGCCGTTGTGGTCACCACGTCGGGGTCGACCGGCCGGCCCAAGGCGGCGGTACTGTCCGGCGCCGCCATCCGGGCCTCGGTCTCGGCGACGCACGCCCGACTGGGCGGCCCGGGTGACTGGGTGCTCGCCCTGCCCGGCCACTACATCGCCGGGCTGATGGTGCTGGCCCGGACCCTGCTCGCCCGCACCAGCGCCTGGCCGGTCCGGTCCGACCTACGGGACCTGCCGGCGACGGTGAGCCACCTGACCGGGCGCCGGTACATCTCCCTGGTCCCGACCCAGCTGTCCCGGGCCCGCCGCGAGGACCGGGTCTGGGAGGCGCTGGGGGCGTTCGACGCGGTGCTGCTCGGCGGCGGCCGGACCGAGGCCGGGCTGCTGGCCGCCGCCCGAGCGGCCGGCATCCGGGTGGTACCGACGTACGGGATGAGCGAGACGTGCGGAGGGTGCGTCTACGGCGGGCTCCCGCTGGACGGCGTGGAGGTGGTGGTCGCCGAGGACGGTCAGATCCTCATCGGTGGAGAGGTGCTCTTCTCCGGCTACCGGCTCCGGCCCGAGCTGACCCGAGCCACCCTGGTGGACGGCCGGCTGGCCACCGCCGACCGCGGCCGGTGGGCGGACGGACGGCTCGAGGTGCTGGGCCGACGCGACCAGGTGGTGATCACCGGCGGGCTCAACGTCGACCTGGCCGAGGTCGAGGGACTGGTGCGGAGCTGGGCCGGGCGCAGCGGCGGGGACGCGGTGGTGATCGGGATCCCCGACCCGGAGTGGGGAACCAAGATCGTCGCGGTGACCGACGGCGGCGGCGACCTCGCCGACCTGCAGCACTTCGTGCGCCGCTCCGTCCCCGCGTACGCCGCCCCACGGGCTCTCGTCGCGCTGCCGGAGCTTCCCCGGCTGACCAGCGGCAAGCCGGACCGCCGGGCCATCCGGACCCTTGTTCTCCGGGGTGAGCAGAGCTCCGAGCTGGCCCCATGACCGAGATCGGAAACCGGGCGACGCCCGCCCAGTGGGTCGCCGGGGCCCGGCCGCGGACGCTGCCCGCCGCCATCTCTCCGGTGGTCGCCGGATCCGGGCTCGCGATCTTCGCCGGAGCGTTCCGACCGCTGGCGGCACTGCTCGCCCTGGTGGTCAGCCTCGCCCTGCAGGTGGGGGTCAACTACGCCAACGACTACTCCGACGGGATCCGCGGCACCGACGCGAACCGGGTCGGGCCACTGCGCCTGGTCGGTGCCCGCCTTGCGGCGCCTGCGGCGGTCAAGCGGGCGGCGCTGGCCAGCTTCGCCGTGGCCGGTCTGGCCGGCCTCGGCCTGGTGGTCATCACCGGGCAGTGGTGGCTGCTGGCCGTCGGCGTGGCCTGCGTGCTCGCGGCGTGGTACTACACCGGCGGACGGCACCCGTACGGCTACCGGGGGCTCGGCGAGGTGTTCGTCTTCGTCTTCTTCGGCCTGGTCGCCGTCGGCGGCACGGCGTACGTGCAGGTCGGCCGCGTCTCGCTGCCCGCGGTGGTGACCGGGGTGGCGATCGGGGCTCTGGCCTGCGCGATCCTCGTGGCCAACAACCTGCGCGACATCGCCGGTGACACCCGGGCCGGCAAGCGCACCCTGGCCACCCGGCTCGGCCCGAACGGGACCCGGCTGCTCTACGCCGGGCTCGTCGGGCTGGCAGCGGTCGCGATCGTCGGGGTCGCCGTGCTGACCTCCGGGTGGGCTCTGCTGGGGCTCGGCGGACTACTGCTGCTGGTCCCGGCCCTGCGTACGGTGCTGTCCGGCGGGGAGGGCGCGGCGCTGGTCACAGTGCTCAAGACCACTGGACTGGCCGAGCTGGTCAGTGCGGTAGGACTGGCCGCCGGGCTGCTGCTGGCGCGCATTGTTTAGGTGGTGGCGCACGCGCATACTTTGGAGGTATGGGGCGGTACCTGCCGATCATCATCATCGCTCTGCTGATGATCTACTGCGTAGTCGAGGTCGCCCAGGCGCCGCGCTACGCCGTCCGCCGGATGCCCCGCTGGGCCTGGGCCACCGCGGTGATCTGTCTCCCCCTGGCCGGCGCGGTCGGCTGGTTGTTGCTCGGCCGGCCCAATGCGCAGTCACTTGGCAAGAAGGCCAAACCGGAGCGCCGGCCATCCGCGCCCGACGACGACCCGGACTTCCTCCGCGGCCTCGGCTAGCGCCCTCAACCTGATCGCCCACCAGCCCACGGCTGGACGAAGCCCTCGACGCGGTCACTATCGTTGGGGGGTGACATTGCCCCTGTCATTCCCCCATGAGGCAAGCCTCCCGTCCATCCGGTCCGCCTAGCTTGGCCGCCCGCCAGCCCCCGCGCGTGATCGGCCGGGTGATCACCGCCGCCGCCCTGTCCAATCTCGGGGACGGTCTCCGGGTGGTCGCCCTGCCCTTGCTCGCCGTGGCCCTTACCCCTGATCCGCTGCTGGTCAGCGGTCTGGTCGTGGCGGGCTACCTGCCATGGGTGCTGTTCGGGCTGCCCATCGGTTCTCTGGTCGACCGTGGCCGGCCCGAGGTCTTCATGCTGGTGACCAACGTCGGTCGCGCCGTCCTGCTGGGGTTGCTGACGGCCGGCCTGGCCGGTGGGTTCACCTCCATCTGGCTGCTCTACGTCGTCGCCTTCCTGCTCGGTATCGGTGAGGCGATCTACGACAACGCCAGCCAGTCGCTGGTGCCGCGGATCGTCCCCGACCGGCAGCTGGAATCGGCCAACAGCGCTCTGGTCACCGCCGAGCGGGTCGGTCAGGACCTGGTCGGTCCGGCAGTCGCCGGCGTGCTGTTCACCGCGAGCGTGGTGCTGCCCTTCGGGCTGAATGCCGTACTGCTGGCGGCGGCGGGCGCGCTGCTGATCGGGATCACCACGGCGGCACCTCGACTGACGGAGCGGGGAGACGTCCTCAGCGAGACCGTGGCCGGGATGCGCTGGCTGTGGGGGAACCGGTTCCTCCGACGACTGATTCTCACTGGGGCCTGTCTGGTGTTCACCACCTGGATGTGGGAGTCCACCCTCGTGCTGCTGGCCACCGGCCCGGTCGGTCTGTCCGCCGCCGGCTACGGTCTGGTGCTGGGCGTCGGGGCGTTGGGCGGGGTGGGCGGCGCGGTGGTCACCCCGCTTCTGGTTGCGCGGGTGGACAGATGGCACCTGCAGCTGGGCAGCCTCGCCCTCTGCGGCCTCGTCGATCTGCTGCTCGCCCTCGCCCCGAACTGGATCACGGTGGCGGTGGCCTGGGGCGGGACCGGCTTCGGGTTCGCCGTCTGGCACGTCGTCTCCGTGTCGACCCGGCAGCGGCTGGTGCCCGCCGAGATCCTGGGCCGCGTCAACAGCGCCGCCCGCACCCTGTCGTTCACGGCCCTGCCGGCTGGGGCGTTCGCTGGAGGGATCGTCGCTGACGTCGCCGGCCTCCGGGCACCGGCTGCCATCGCGGCTGGGCTGACCCTGGCCCTGCTGGTCGTCTACGCGGTGACCAGTCGAAGCGACCGCTCCCTGCTCGGCGTCGCGGCCGGGCAGCCCGGCGTCGCGGCCGGACAGCCCGGCCGTGAAGGGGAGCCCGAGTCACCGGGAGTGAGCCGGTGACGACGGTCACTGTGGCGGAGTGTCGACCTTCTCGGCCTCCTTCGGCTCGACCACCTGCTTCTTGAACTCCGCTCCGACCTCGGTCTCGGTCCGGTCCGCGCTCCACTCGGTGTGGAACGAGCCGTCCCTGTCGACCCGCCGGTAGGTGTGGGCGCCGAAGAAGTCGCGCTGGGCCTGGATCAGGGCGGCCGGCAACCGCTCGGCCCGGATGCCGTCGTAGTAGGCCAACGAGGAGGCGAACGCGGGAACCGGGATGCCGTTCTGCGCCGCTCCGGCAACCACCCGCCGCCAGGCCGGCAGGCACTGCCCGACCGCGTCGGTGAAGTACCGGTCGGCGAGCAGCAGCGGCAGCGCGTGGTCGCGCTCGTAGGCCTCGGTGATCCGGTTCAGGAAGCGGGCCCGGATGATGCAGCCACCGCGCCAGATCCGGGCCATCGCGCCGCGGTCGATGTTCCAG
>DASQVF010000009.1:0-2017 GCA_035640915.1 Propionibacteriaceae bacterium | reverse complement strand
GTGGTCGCGCGCAAGCGGCCGCGGGGCCGGCCGCGCAAGTACCCGCTGCCGGAGCCCTTCGCCCCGGCCGCCGGGACCGGGGGAAGCGAGGCCGCCGCATGAGCGTCACCGAGCTGCGCCGGGCCGGACGGGTGACGTTCCACGCCGTCCGGCTCTGGCTCGGCCGAGTGCTGTCGTGACCGGCGTTGGTGGACCGACGCAGTTGCGGCGTTTCGCCCTCGCCGGGTCACCCCTAGCCGATACCCTCAGGGCGGCCTGCACTTCCAATACGCGGCACAGCCTCAAGGCTCCCCTCTGGTCGATCGTGGAGCCCGTCGCTTCCCCGGCTTCGGGTGCGCCTGCGACTCAGCCCGACTGCTGTGCCGCGCATTGGAAGTGCAGCCCGCCCACTATTTTGTGCTCGTCTCGCGCTCGTCGCGCCCTTCGGGTGCCGTCGTCGTCGCTCTTCGCGAAACGAGAAGCGTGTTTCGCTCATCACTCCTCCGCTCGGCACCGGGCGCTCCTCCGACGCTCGACGAGCGGTCGCGACTAACCCGTGCTTGCCGGGTTCTCCTCGTAGCCGGGGAGGAACTCGTCCAGCACGCTCGCGAACGGGGCCCGGGCGTTGAGCTGGGACAGCACGGCCAGTCCGCCGGTCCAGACCCGGTGGATCAGTAGGTAGCTCGGCGGCAGGTTCAGTTTGTACGCCACGCCGCCGGAGGCGTTCGGATCCCGAACCCGCTGGAACTGGTCGCGCATCCAGTCGCGGCTGAACTCGAACTCCGGCACCGACGCCGGTTCGACGAAGGGCGCCAGGTAGTCCAACAGGTCCTCGGCGTCGATGTCGGAGGCCACGAAGCCCTCGACGTGCAGCTGCTGGGCAACCTCATGCGCGTCGCCCTGCTGGGCGATCCGCAGGATCCGGCCCATGGCCGACGGCAGTCCGTCGGGCAGCCGGGCCACCAGACCGAAGTCGACCACGCCGAGCCGGCCGTCGGCCATGATCTTGAAGTTGCCGGGATGCGGGTCGGCGTGCAGCAGGCCGACCCGGCTCGGACCGGCGAACAGGAACCGCACGTAGCTCAGCGCGATGGCGTTGCGCTGCGCGGGTGGCAGGTCGGCGGCGGTGGACAGCGGCACACCCTCCACCCACTCGCTGACCATCACCTTCGGCGTGCTGGCCAGCACCTGGGGCACGAAGAACTCGTCGCTGCCGGCGAAGCCCTCGGCCGCCTGCTGCTGGCCCGAGGCCTCGAGGGTGTAGTCCAGCTCCTCGGTGACCCGTGCGGTGAGCTCGGCCACGAGCGGGCCGACGTCCATGCCACCGAACAGTGGGGACGCCACCTTGGACAGCCGGCCGATCTGCTTCAGGTCCGAGCGCAGGGCCTGGTCCGCACCCGGGTACTGCACTTTGACCGCCACCGGGCGACCATCCGCCCAGATCGCCCGATGCACCTGACCGATGGAGGCCGCGGCCGCCGGCAACGGGCTGAAGTCGGTGAACGAGTCTCGCCACCGTGGTCCCAGCTCGCGAGCGAGGACGGCGTGGACCCGGGAAGTGGGCATCGGGGGAGCGGCGTCCTGCAGCCGGGACAGGTGGGCGCGGTACGGGGCAGCCACATCGTCGGGCAGCACCGACTCGAAGAGGCTGAGAGCCTGGCCGAACTTCATCGCACCGCCCTTGAGCTCGCCCAGCACCCGGAAGAGCTGCTCGGCGGCCCGCTGCTGCATCTGCTCGCTGACCTGTTCGGCGGGTGCCCCGCCCAGCCGCTTGCCCAGCCCCAGCGTGGCCCGGCCGGCGAAGCCGAGCGGCAGCGAGGCGAGCCGGGCGCTGCGGCGGAAGGCCGAGCGGGCCAGGGACTCCCGGTCGGTCGGTCGCTGGTCGGGGTCCCGGCCGTTGTCGCTCACGGTCCCCATTCTGTGCTGACCTGCCAACGGCAACCGCATCTCGCGTGGCTCGGCCAAGCACGCCGCTCCGTCCGGAGCTCGGACGCGGTCAGCTCCAGCGTGGCCCCTCGGGTTTCGGGTCGCCCGCCGT
>DASQVF010000008.1:0-4531 GCA_035640915.1 Propionibacteriaceae bacterium | reverse complement strand
GCCGCCCTCGCGGAGTACTCCCAGCGCTTCGACGGCGTGGTCGCCCCACAGTTCCGGGTGCCGGCGGCGGAGCTGAGCTCGGCCGCCGACCGGCTCGACCCGACGCTGCGCTCAGCCTTCGAGACCGCGATCGCCCGGCGCCGGCTGGTCAGTGAGGCCGAGCGGGGCAAGACCACCACCGACGTCCAGGTCGCGCCGGGGGCCTCGGTCACGCAGCGGATGGTCCCGGTCGGCCGGGTGGGCCTCTACGTGCCGGGCGGGCTGGCGCCGCTGGCCTCGAGCGTGATCATGAACGTGGTGCCGGCCCAGGTCGCCGGCGTCCCCTCGATCGCCCTCGCCTCTCCACCGCAGCGCGACCACAACGGGTGGCCGCACCCGTCGATCCTGGCCCTGTGCCACCTGCTCGGGGTGGAGGAGGTGTACGCCGTGGGCGGCGCCCAGGCGATCGCCATGTTCGGCTACGGCGTGCCGGGGCTGTGCGAGCCGGTGAACCTGGTCACCGGGCCCGGCAACATCTACGTGGTGGCGGCCAAGCGGCTGCTCAAGGGCCGGGTCAACATCGACTCCGAGGCGGGCCCCACCGAGATCGCGGTGCTGGCCGACGACACCGCCGACCCGGTGCACGTCGCCGCGGACCTCGTCTCCCAGGCCGAGCACGACCCGCTGGCCGCGGCCGTGCTGGTGACCGACTCCGCAGCGCTGGCCGAGCGGGTCCAGTCCGAGCTGGTCGAGCAGGTTCTGGCCGCCAAGCACGCCGAGCGGATCGGTGCGGCGCTGGCCGGGCCGCAGTCCGCGGTCGTGCTGGTCGACGACCTGGAGCAGGGGATAGCGGTGGTGGACGCGTACGCCGCGGAGCATCTGGAGATCCAGACCCGGGACGCCGAGCGGGTCGCGGCGCGGGTGACCAACGCCGGTGCGATCTTCGTCGGGGCCTGGTCTCCGGTCTCGCTGGGCGACTACTGCGCCGGCAGCACCCACGTGCTGCCGACCGGCGGCTGCGCCTGCCATTCCTCCGGCCTGAACGTGCTCAGCTTCCTCAAGGCCGTGCACCAGGTCCGGTACACCCGCGACGCGCTGGCCGAGGTCGCCGCCGCGGTCGAGGTGTTCGCGGAGGCGGAGGACCTGCCGGCCCACGGAGCCGCGGTGACGCGACGGTTCGCGTCGTGACGTTGAAGATGGAGGCGGTTCCCCGGGATTCGCTGCCGCTGCGCCCGGAGCTGGTCGGCGAAGTGCCGTACGGCGCCCCTCAGCTCGACGTGCCGGTGCAGCTCAACGTCAACGAGAACCCCTACCCGCCGAGCGAGGCGGTGGTGGCCGAGGTCGCGGCGGCCGTCGCGGCGTCCGCCCGGTCGATGAACCGCTACCCGGAGCGCGACGCCCTCGCCCTGCGCGCCGACCTCGCCCGCTACCTCGGCCACGACCTGACCGCGGAGCAGGTGTGGGCGGCCAACGGCAGCAACGAGGTGATGCTGCACGTGCTGCAGGCCTTCGCCGGGCCGGGCCGGACCGTGCTGTCGTTCGCGCCGACGTACTCGATGTATCCCGAGTACGCCCGGGACACCCACAGCACCTGGCGCACCGCGCCGCGCCGCGATGACTTCACGCTGGACGTCGACGGCGTCGTCGCGGCCGTCCGCGATGTCGAACCCGACGTGGTGCTGGTGGCCAGCCCGAACAACCCGACGGGGACGGCCGTCCGCCCGGAGGTGCTGGTGGCGCTGTGCGAGGAGTCGCCGGGGGTGGTGGTCGTCGACGAGGCGTACTTCGAGTTCGCCCGGGACGGCACGCCGAGCGCGCTGGAGCTGCTGCCCGCATATCCGCGGCTGGCGGTGACCCGGACCATGTCCAAGGCGTTCGCCTTCGCCGGTGGCCGGCTGGGCTACCTGGCGGCGAGCCCGGCGTTCGTGGACGCGCTGCGGATCGTCCGGCTGCCCTACCACCTTTCCTCGGTGACCCAGGCGGCGGCTCGGGTGGCCCTGGCCCACGCCGACTCGATGCTGGCCGCCGTGGACCGGCTGCGGGCGGCCCGGGACGACCTGGCCGACTGGCTGCGCGGCCTGGGGCTGACGGTGGCGGAGTCGGACGCCAACTTCGTGCTCTTCGGCCGCTTCGCCGACCGGCATGCGGTGTGGCAGGCCCTGCTGGACCGGGGCGTGCTGATCCGCGAGGTCGGCCCGCCGGGCTGGCTCCGGGTGTCCGCCGGAACCCCGGAGGAGATGGCCGCGTTCAAGCGGGCCTTGGTCGACGTACTAGAGGAAAACCGATGAACAACCGAACCGCCACCCTGGAGCGGGAGACCGGGGAGTCCAAGGTCCGGGTGAGCCTGGACCTGGACGGGACGGGCTCGTCGACGATCTCCACCGGGGTCGGCTTCTACGACCACATGCTGACCGCGCTGGCCAGGCACTCCCTGTTCGACCTGGAGGTGACCAGCACCGGGGACCTGCCGGTGGACGCCCACCACACGGTCGAGGACACCGCCATCGTGCTCGGTCAGGCCGTGCGCGCCGCCCTGGGTGACAAGTCGGGCATCCGGCGGTTCGGGAACGCTCTGGTGCCGCTGGACGAGGCTTTGGCCCAGGCGGTGGTCGACGTCTCCGGACGTCCGTACTGCGTGCACAGCGGTGAGCCGGAGGGGCAGCAGTACGTACGGATCGGCGAGGTTCCCTACACCGGCTCGCTCACCCGGCACGTGCTGGAGACGCTGGCCTTCCACGCCCACCTCTGCCTGCATGTCACCCTGGTGGCCGGGCGCGACCCGCACCACATCGTCGAGTGCCAGTTCAAGGCGGTGGCCCGCGCCCTGCGGGACGCCGTCGCCCCCGACCCGCGGGTGAGCGGCGTGCCGAGCACCAAGGGCGTGCTGTGACCCGGCCGCGGGTGGTGGTGCTGGACTACGGGTCCGGCAACCTCCGCTCCGCCGAGCGGGCCGTCGGCCGGGCGGGGGCCGACGTGACGGTCACCGCCGACCCGGACGCGGCGCTGGCCGCCGATGGCCTGGTGGTCCCGGGGGTCGGCGCGTTCGCGGCCTGCATGACCGGCCTGCTGGCGGTCCGGGGCGACGAGGTGATCGCCAAGCGCCGCGTCGCCGGCCGGCCCACGCTGGCCATCTGCGTCGGGCACCAGGTGCTGTTCTCCGCCGGGATCGAGCACGGCGTACGCGCTGAGGGCTGCGCCGTCTGGCCCGGCGTGGTCGAGGAGCTCGACGCGGAGCGGCTGCCGCACATGGGTTGGAACACCGTCGAGGCGGGTACCGGCAGCCGGCTCTTCGCCGGGATCGAGACGGAGCGGTTCTACTTCGTGCACAGCTACGCCGTACGTGACCTGGCGCCGGCCGCGGACCGGACGATCACCTGGGCCGAGCACGACGGGGACCGGTTCGTCGCCGCGGTGGAGGAAGGGCCGCTGGCCTCGACCCAGTTCCACCCGGAGAAGTCCGGGGACGCCGGGGCCCGGCTGATCGCCAACTGGCTGACGACGCTGGGCTAGGGTCATCGGGTGCCGACCGCCGCCAGCCGATGGAGCGGGGGGGACGACCCCCCCGGTCCCCCCCGAGAAGACGCGGGACGTCTCGTGCTGCTCCCGGCGGTCGATGTGGCCGGCGGTCAGGCGGTCCAGCTGGTCCAGGGACGGGCGGGTTCGGAACGCCGCTTCGGTGACCCGCGGGCCGCCGCCGAGCGCTGGCAGTCCGCCGGAGCGGAGTGGATCCACCTTGTCGACCTGGACGCGGCCTTCGGGCGGGGACACAACGCCGAGATCATCACCGAGCTGACCAGGCACCTGAGGCTGAACGTCGAGCTGTCCGGCGGCATCCGGGACGACGACTCGCTGGAGCGGGCGCTGGCCACCGGCTGCGCCCGGGTCACCCTGGGCACCGCTGCCCTGGAGCGGCCGGACTGGTGCGCGGAGGTGATCGGCTTCTACGGCGAGCGGATCGCGGTGAGCCTCGACGTCCGCGGCCGCCGCCTGGCCGCCCGCGGCTGGACCCGGGAGGGCGGCGACCTGATGGAGACGCTGGACCGGCTGAACCAGGTCGGCTGCGCCCGGTACGTGGTCACCGACGTCAACTCCGACGGCATGCTGTCCGGGCCCAACACCGACCTGCTGCGGCAGGTGTGCGAGGCCACCGACAAGCCGGTGGTGGCCAGTGGCGGGATCAGCACGCTCACCGACCTGATCACGCTGGCCGAGATGGTTCCACTCGGGGTGGAAGGTGCGATCATTGGCACCGCGCTGTACGTGGGCAACTTCACCCTGGAGGAGGCCCTACGCGCGGCCGCACCATCGACGACAGAGAGCAACCAGGCATGACCACGGCACCGGCCGACACCTTCCGCCGCACCGGCCAGGAGGTACCCCTGCACCAGGCACCGGCGCTGCCGGGGCGGCTGCGCGACCTGCTGGCCGGTAAGAAGGTGGTGATCACCGGGGTCACCGGGTTCATCGGCGAGCAGCTGCTGTGGAAGATCCTGACCGAGCTCCCCGAGACCCGCCCGTCGGTCCTGGTGCGGCGGAAGGGGTCGGCCAGCGC
>DASQVF010000007.1:0-4245 GCA_035640915.1 Propionibacteriaceae bacterium | reverse complement strand
GGCGGTGGTCTGCCTGGACACCGGTCACCATGCGCCGGGGACCAACATCGAGTTCATCGTGGCCCAGCTGCTGCGGCTGGGGAAGCTCGGCTCGTTCGACTTCAACTCCCGCTTCTACGCCGACGACGACCTGATCGTCGGCGCGGCCGACCCGTTCCAGCTCTTCCGGATCCTCTACGAGGTGGTCCGCGGTGGCGGCCTCGACCCGAAGGCGGGCGTCGCCTTCATGCTCGACCAGTGCCACAACGTGGAGGCCAAGATCCCGGGCCAGATCCGCTCGGTGCTGAACGTGCAGGAGATGACCGCCCGCGCCCTGCTGGTCGACACCGAGGCGCTGGCCGCGGCGCAGCAGGAGCACGACGTCCTCGGCGCCCACCAGATCGTGATGGACGCCTTCTACACCGACGTCCGCCCGGCCCTCGCCGAGTGGCGGGAGTCGCGCGGCCTGCCCGCCGACCCGATGCGCGCGTACGCCGAGTCCGGCTACCAGAAGCAGATCGAGACCGAGCGCGCCGGCGGCACCCAAGCCGGCTGGGGCGCGTAGCCCGCCAGATGCGCCCTGAGCCTGTCGAAGGGCCGGCTCGTGGGCTTCGACAAGCTCAGCCCGCATAGACAGAGGACCACCATGACCAACTCAGCGGTATCGGACCTGATCGGCCGCAGCAACCGGCTCGGCGCCGATCCCAAGAACACCAACTACGCCGGGGGCAACACCTCGGCCAAGGGCAGCGAGACCGACCCCGTGACCGGCGAACCGGTCGAGCTGGTCTGGGTCAAGGGCTCGGGTGGCGACCTGGGCACGCTGAAGGAGTCCGGGCTGGCCGTGCTGCGGCTGGACCGGATGCGCGCACTGGTCGACGTCTACCCCGGCGTCGAGCGCGAGGACGAGATGGTCGCTGCCTTCGACTACTGCCTGCACGGCAAGGGCGGCGCCGCGCCGAGCATCGACACCGCGATGCACGGGCTGGTCGACTCCGCGCACGTCGACCACCTGCACCCGGACTCCGGAATCGCCATCGCCACCGCGGCCGACGGCGAGGCGCTGACCAAGGAGATCTACGGCGAGAAGGTGGTGTGGGTGCCGTGGCGGCGGCCCGGGTTCCAGCTCGGGCTGGACATCGCTGCCATCAAGGCCGAGAACCCACAGGCGGTCGGCTGCGTCCTCGGCGGACACGGCGTGACCGCGTGGGGAGACACCTCCGAGGAGTGCGAGGCCAACTCGCTGTGGATCATCGACACCGCGGCGGCCTACATCGCCGAGCACAGCAAGCCGGAGCCGTTCGGGCCGGTGCTGGACGGCTATGGCCCGCTGACGGAGGAGGAGCGGCGAGCCCGGGCCGTCGCGCTTGCGCCGACCCTGCGCTCGATCGCCTCCTACGACCGGCCGATGGTCGGGCACTTCACTGATTCGGACGTGGTGCTGGAGTTCCTGGCCGCTCGGGAGCATCCGCGACTGGCCGCCCTGGGCACCAGCTGCCCGGACCATTTCCTGCGCACCAAGGTCAAGCCGCTGGTGCTGGACCTGCCGCCGACGGCCGGCGTCGAGGAGTCGGTCAACCGGCTGCGCGAGCTGCACGAGGAGTACCGGGCGGACTACCAGGCCTACTACGACCGGCACGCGACCCCGGACTCGCCGGCCATCCGCGGCGCCGACCCACTGATCATCCTGATCCCCGGCGTCGGCATGTTCTCCTACGGCAAGGACAAGCAGACCGCCCGGGTCGCCGGTGAGTTCTACGTCAACGCGATCAACGTGATGCGCGGCGCCGAGGGACTGTCGACGTACGCGCCGATCGACGAGAGCGAGAAGTTCCGGATCGAGTACTGGGCGCTGGAGGAGGCCAAGCTGCAGCGGATGCCCAAGCCCAAGCCGCTGGCCACCCGGATCGCGCTGGTCACCGGCGCCGCCTCGGGCATCGGCAAGGCCATCGCCACCCGGCTGGCCGCCGAGGGGGCCTGCGTGGTGATCGCCGACCTGGACGCCGAGAAGGCCTCCGCGGCGGCGGCCGAGATCGGTGGCTCAGACGTGGCGGTGGGTCTCGCGGCGGACGTCACCGACGAGGCCGCGGTGCAGGCCGCGGTGGACGCGACCGTGCTGGCCTTCGGCGGCCTGGACCTGGTGGTCAACAACGCCGGGCTGTCGCTGTCCAAGTCGCTGCTCGACACCACCGTGGGTGACTGGGACCTGCAGCACAACGTGATGGCCAAGGGGTCGTTCCTGGTGTCCCGGGCGGCCGCGAAGGTGCTGATCGAGCAGCGGCTCGGCGGCGACATCGTCTATATCTCGAGCAAGAACTCGCTCTTCGCCGGACCGAACAACATCGCCTACTCCGCGACCAAGGCCGACCAGGCCCACCAGGTGCGGCTGCTGGCCGCCGAGCTGGGCGAGCACGGGGTCAAGGTCAACGGCATCAACCCCGACGGCGTGGTCCGCGGCTCCGGCATCTTCGCCGGCGGCTGGGGCGCCAAGCGTGCAGCGGTGTACGGCGTGCCGGAGGAGGACCTGGGCAAGTACTACGCCTCGCGCACGCTGCTCAAGCGCGAGGTGCTGCCCGAGCACGTGGCCAATGCCGTCTTCGTGCTCTGCTCGGCCGACCTGTCGCACACCACCGGCCTGCACATCCCGGTCGACGCGGGTGTGGCCGCGGCCTTCCTCCGGTGACGGAGATGCGCCCTGAGCTTGTCGGAGGGTCTTCGACTGGCTCGGACCGCATCGGATCGACAGGCTCAGACCGCATCTTCGCGGCGATCGACATCGGCGCCTCGAGCGGCCGGGTGGTCGCCGGCTGGTGGGCCGACGGGGCGATGCAGATGGAGGTGGTGCACCGCTTCCCGAACGGGGCGGCGGTCGCCGACGGGCACCTGCGGTGGGACCTGACCGGGTTGTACGAGCAGGTGCTGGTCGGGCTCCGGCTGCTGGCCGAGCGCTATCCGGGCATCGTCAGCCTCGGCATCGACACCTGGGCCGTCGACTACGGCCTGCTCGATGCCGACGGCCGGCTACTGGCCGAACCGATCGCCTACCGGGACGACCGCACCGACGCCGTGATCGAGGAGGTTCACTCCCGGGTCGACCCGGCCGAGCTCTATGCCGTCAGCGGACTGCAGTTCCTGCCCTTCAACACGCTCTACCAACTCCGCGCCGAGCAGCGGGGGCCGCGCTGGGCCCGGATGCGCCAGGCCCTGCTGCTTCCCGACCTGCTGGCGTTCTGGTTGACCGGCGAGCGGCGTACCGAGATCACCAACGCCTCCACCACCGGACTGCTGGACGCCCGAACCCGGTCCTGGTCCGCGGAGCTGTTCGTCGCGCTGGACCTCCCCACCGACCTGTTCCCGCCGCTGGTCGAGCCGGGCGAGGTCATCGGCACCCTCCGCCCCACGGTGGCCGAGCACACCGGTCTGCCCGAGGCCACCACCGTGGTTGCGGTGGGGTCGCACGACACCGCCTCCGCGGTGGTCGGGGTGCCGGCAACGGACCGCCGGTTCGCATACGTCTCGTCCGGCACCTGGTCACTTGTCGGGGTGGAGCTGGACCAGCCGGTGCTGAGCGAGGCCAGCCGGACCGCCAACTTCACCAACGAAGGCGGGGTGGACGGTCGGGTCCGCTACCTGCGCAACGTCGGCGGACTCTGGCTGCTGCAGGAGTCGCTGCGCACCTGGCGGGAGGCCGGCGAGCCGGCCGACCAGGACCGGTTGCTGGCCGCGGCGGCACAGCTGCCGGGCGGCGGCCCGGTGGTCGACGTCGATGCGCCGGAGTTCATCCCACCGGGAGACATGCCGGCCCGGATTCGCGCGGCCTGCGCCGCGGCCGGGAAGGCGGAGCCGGAGAGCGCCGCGGCTGTCGTCCGCTGCATCCTCGACTCGCTCGCCGTCGCGTACGCCCGCACCGTCGCCTCGGCGCAGGAGCTGTCCGGCCAGGAGGTCGGCGTGGTCCACATCGTGGGCGGCGGCTGCCAGAACGCGCTGCTCTGCCAGCTCACCGCCGACCTCTCCGGCCGGCCGGTGCTGGCCGGCCCGATCGAGGCCACGGCGCTGGGCAACCTCGCGGTCCAGGCTCGGGCGGCCGGTGTCCTGCCGGCCAAGCTGGAGGAGCTGCGGACGGCCCTGCGTGCCGGTTCGGACCTGGCCGGCTACGAGCCCGCCACCACGGCGGCTACCGTGGCGGCGGAGGTCGGCTGAGTGAGGATCGCGCTTTTCATCACCTGCCTGGCGGACGCGCTGTATCCCCAGGTGGGTCAGGCGACC
>DASQVF010000006.1:0-4923 GCA_035640915.1 Propionibacteriaceae bacterium | reverse complement strand
CCAGCTCGGCGATCGCCGTCGGCTGGTCACCCGACGGTTCGAAGTCGCTCTCGACCTTGAAGGGAGCCACCCGACGCTGCAGGTCGGTTACCGGACGAACCATGACGTCGAGCCTATGAGCCCCCACCGACAGTTCTCATTCGGTCTGACTGCTCGCGCCCGGCGATCTGATCCGACGGCGTCGTCACTCTTCGCGAAACGAAAAGCGTGTTCCGCTCATCGCTCCTCCGTCCGTCGGCGCGCCTACCCGACGCTCGCAGCCTGACTCACCTACGCGTTCGCCTGACCCCGCAGCATGGAGTTGACCATGGCGCTGAAGTCGGTGTTCAGCTTTTCGGTGTCGGCGTTCTCCGGGAACGAGGCGGTGCCGATCACCGTCAGGCCGTCGGTGGTTCGCACCGAGATCAGGGAGAACAGCAGCACCGTGGTCGTGCCCTGCCCACTGCTCACCGTGACCTGCGCCAGGCAGCTGCCGCCGCTCAGCTTCGAGGTGCCGAGGTCGACCTGCTTCGCATCCTGGAACTTGCCGTTCGAGGTCCCCTCAGCCACCTGGCGATGCCAGGCGTCGCAGAGCTGTCCGGGGTTGGTGTTGGCCTCGGTCTGAGTCACCTGACCCAGGAAGACGCTCTGGCCGTTGCTGAGCTGAGCGACTCCGCTGCTGGTCTTCTGCACCTCCCAGCCACTGGCCGGGGTGAGGGAGACCCCGTTGCCCAGGTCGACTGCGGTGCCGGTCGGTGGCTGGGTCCCGGTGTCGTTGGGAGTGGGCTGTGGGCTCTCGCGCGGCGTGGCCGTCGGCCGGTTGGTGGGACTCGGCGTGGGCTGGCCGGTCGGCGGAGCGGTGTTCGTCGGGGTGATCGACACCGGCGGCGGCTGGTCACTGCTGTCGCGGTTGAGCACCATGATGATGCCGCCGACCGCCGCTAGCAGCACGATGGCCGCGACCACGATGCCGATGATCAGACCCGGGCTCTTCTTGGCCGCCGGACCGGCCGCCGGGGGGTACCCGCCACCGGGCGGGATCTCTCCGGGCTGACCATAGCCACCGCCCGGCGGGTGCTGCCCGTAGCCTCCGGGCTGGCCCTGCGGCGGGTAACCGCCCTGCGGAGCGTAGGTGCCCTGCGGGTTGTAGCCCCCCTGGGGGTTGTATCCGCCCTGCTGGGGCGGGTATCCAGGCTGCGGTTGCGGGTAGCCGCCCTGACCCGAGGGCGGGTATCCACCGCCAGGACCCTGCGGCGGGTAGCCGCCCTGCGGCCCCCACTGGCCTGGGTTCTGGGTCATGCCCGGCCCTCCTCGTCGTCATAGAACCGGCCGCGGCGCGCGGACCCCTCCTGCGTCGGCTCCTCCCGGACCGACGACCCGGTGCGGATATCGGTGGTGTCGTCGTCCTGCCCCTCGACGACCGTCGGTGTGTCGAAGCCGGGCACGATCGACTCCGCGGGGGTCGGACCGCCGGCCACGGCCACGACGCTCGGCTTGTGGGCCTTGGCCTGAACCCGGACCGCGGTGCCGCAGGCGTTGCAGAACGCGGCGTGCTCCAGCAGCGGCATCTCGCACTGCGCGCAAACCTCGACCTCGCCCTCCTCGAGCCCAGCGGTTCGCGCCGACCGCTCCAGTGCGGCCTCCATCAGGCCGACGTGCAGCACGTTGCGGATCCGCAGGATGAGGATGGCGAGGATGAGCAGACCCCAGAGGATGCTGAGGATGACGCCGAGGGTCGCGCTGCCCACGAACGAGAACAGGTAGGTGCCGGCCTGGTAGGCGATGTTGGCCAGCACGGCTTCGGCCAGCCCGCGGAAGTAACGCGGCGTGAAGCCGTCGAACCCCCGGCCCAGACCCGAGAACTCCGCAACGGCGATGCCGGTCGCGGTGCCCATGATCAGCGGCTTGACGAACCCTTCGAGGAAGATCAGTGACACCCACAGGCCTGGATCCTGGGACTGCAGACCACCGGTCAGCAGGCTCCAGTGCCGGACGAGGGTGTCGAAGCAGGCGTACGCCACGCCACTGATGACCCCGAACGTCAGCCCGTCCATCAGGTCGTCGAACTCGGGCCGGCTCGCCAGCACGACCGGGCCGACCTGACGGATGGCCTCGCCGACGATCGGCACGACCAGGGCGACCAGCAGGAAGGCGCCGACGCTGGGCGTGGCGCTGAGCGTCCCGTCGAACGTCGTGGTGCCGAAGGGCACCGGGCCGCGGAGATAGGTCCAGAGCATGGTGAAGCCGATGGCGAGCACCCCCGTCAGGGCGAAGGCCAGACCGGTCACCGGAAGGGGCTCGTCCTCCCAGAGGTTCACGTCGTAGAGGTAGACGATGTACACGATCGGGATGGCGAAGGCGGCGACCAGCACCGCAATCGGCATGGCTCCGAAGATGGCGGCGAGCAGCGCGACCACCAGGGCGATCGCCAGGGCGATCCGATAGGTCTGCGGCCGCTGCCCGACTCCCCGGGGCATGATCGAGGAGATCAGGGCGAACGAGGCCACGGGCTCGTCGGGCTTGGCGGCAAAGGACCTCCGTCGGGCGAGGTCCGCCGAGCGCTGGTCCTGGCCACAGACGTGGCAGAAGTGTGCGACCTCGGGGAGCTCAGCCCGACAACGTGGGCACTCCAACGTCTACCTCCTTGACCTCACGCCCCGGGACGGCAGTCCCGATGGTGCGTGCCTGGGTTCCACCCACGGGAGTATGTCAGTTCCCGGCGTCAGGTTGGTTCAGTTCTGCCCACAGGCGGCCGATCTGGGCGTGCAGATCGCTCACACTCCCCTGGTTGGACAGCACGATGTCGGCGGCCATCCGGCGCTCCTCGCCGGAGGCCTGGGCGGCCAGCCGGGCCCGCGCCGCCTCCTCCGACATCCCGTCCCGGGAGCTCAGTCGGGCCAGCTGGGTGTCAGGGTCGGCGTCGACCACGACGACGCGATCGAAGTCGTCCTGTTGGCCCGTCTCGACCAGCAACGGGATCACGTGCACCACCACGGCGTCCGGCGGCGCCGCCCGTTCCAGCTCCGCCGCCCGGGCGCGTACGGCGGGATGGATGATCCGCTCCAGATCGCGGCGGGCGGCCGCGTCGGCGAACACCAGAGTTCCCAGCCGGGTCCGGTCCAGGCGGTCGCCATCCAGCACCTCGGGGCCGAACCGCTCGACGACCGCGGCCAGTCCAGGCGTACCGGGCTCCACCACCTCGCGGGCCAGCACGTCGGCGTCGATCACCACCGCACCGAGTCGCGCCAGTTCGGCGGCCACCAGGCTCTTGCCCGAGGCGATGCCCCCCGTCAGCGCCACCCGGATCACGCCGGCAGCGTAGCGGCCGACCGATCAGCCCGAGCCCGCGACCGGCGAGCGTCGGGAAGGGCGGACGCGGTTCTGTCGGGACGACCGAGCGAGAAACGGCCCGAGACCGCCGGCACCCACGGTGCCGCCGGTCCCGGGCCGTTTCGAGCGCGGGAGGAAGACAGAAGCTTGACCGTCCGCCCGGGCGCGAGCCGGAGGCCCGACTAGGTGGCTGCGCCGGTGAGCTTCTCCCGGAGCGCCTGCAGCGCCTCGTCGGAGGCCAGCGAGCCCTCGGGAGCTACGGGCGTCGGCGCCGGTGTGTCGCCGCCACCGCCGGTGGAGTAGCTGGCCGGAGCCGCCGCAGCGACCTCGGCGCTCTCGGCGTCCTCGACCTGACGCTTGTGCGCCTCCCAGCGGGCGTGCGCCTCGGCGTACTGCTGCTCCCAGGCGGCCCGCTGGTCCTCGTAGCCCTCGAGCCACTCACCCGTCTCGGGGTCGAAGCCCTCCGGATAGAGGTAGTTGCCCTGGTCGTCGTAGCTGGCGGCCATGCCGTAGAGGGTCGGGTCGAAGTCGTCGGCTCCGGCGTCGACACCCTCGTTGGCCTGCTTGAGGGACAGCGAGATCCGCCGGCGCTCCAGGTCGATGTCGATGATCTTGACCATCACATCGTCGTTGACCTGGACCACCTGCTCGGGGATCTCGACGTGCCGCTCGGCCAGCTCGGAGACGTGGACGAGGCCCTCGATCCCCTCCTCCACCCGGACGAACGCACCGAAGGGCACCAGCTTGGTGACCTTGCCGGGCACGATCTGGCCCATCTGGTGAGTCCGGGCGAACGCCTGCCACGGGTCCTCCTGCGTCGCCTTGAGCGACAGCGAGACCCGCTCGCGGTCCAGCTCCACGCTGAGGACCTCGACGGTGACCTCCTGGCCGACCTCGACCACCTCGGAGGGGTGGTCGATGTGCTTCCAGGACAGCTCCGACACGTGCACCAGGCCGTCCACGCCGCCCAGGTCGACGAAAGCGCCGAAGTTGACGATCGAGCTGACCACGCCCTTGCGGATCTGGCCGGCCTGCAGCTGGGTGAGGAAGCTCTGCCGCACCTCGGACTGGGTCTGCTCCAGCCACGCCCGGCGGGAGAGCACCACGTTGTTGCGGTTCTTGTCCAGCTCGATGATCTTGGCCTCGAGCTCCATCCCGACGTAGGGCTGCAGGTCGCGGACCCGGCGCATCTCCACCAGGGACGCAGGCAGGAAGCCACGCAGGCCGATGTCGATGATGAGGCCGCCCTTGACGACCTCGATCACCTGGCCGGTGACCACGCCGTCGGACTCCTTGATCTTCTCGATCGTGCCCCAGGCGCGCTCGTACTGCGCGCGCTTCTTGGACAGGATCAGCCGGCCCTCCTTGTCCTCCTTCTGCTGGACCAGGGCCTCGATCTCGTCGCCAACGCTGACGACGTCGAACGGGTCGACGTCGTGCTTGATGGAGAGTTCCTTGGAGGGGATGACTCCTTCGGTCTTGTAGCCGATGTCGAGCAGGACCTCGTCCCGGTCGACCTTGACCACGGTGCCGGTGACGATGTCACCGTCGTTGAAGTACTTGATGGTTGCGTCGATCGCCTCGAGGAAGGCTTCGGGCGAGCCGAGGTCGTCG
>DASQVF010000005.1:0-5430 GCA_035640915.1 Propionibacteriaceae bacterium | reverse complement strand
CGGCGCCACAGGTCGCGGACGACCTCGGCCACCTTCATCACGTTGCCGGAGTGGAGCTTCTCCAGGTTGGCCTTGTAACGACGCGACCAGTTGGTCGGCTCTTCGGTGTGAGGCGCGCGCAGGATGCTGAACACCCGCTCCAGGCCGTCGGCATCCACGACGTCGCGGACACCCACGAGGTCGAGATTGCAGGCCGGGACGCGGACGACCAGGTCAGTCTGGCCGACAATCCTCAGTACGAGATAGAGCCGATCCTCACCCTTGATCTGTCGCGTTTCGATGTCCTCGATCACGGCGGCCCCATGATTGGGGTAGACCACCGTTTCGCCGACTGTGAAGGTCATATTGTCTTAGTACCCCTTTCGCTCTCCCAGTCTAGCACGCGCCGAAGCCGCTTCCTGGAGCGTTTGCGCTAGCCAGAGGCCGGTAATGGGGCGCGGTGGCCCTTGACAAATCCACCCGGGATGTGCCTCGCGGCCTCCCGGCCCACCCGGGAGGTGCCGGGCTGCTCCCGCCGGGGGTGTGGGCTCGCTAGGCTGCATCGCACATGGTGTCGCCGCAGCTAGGGAGTGGGCCAAGTGTCGCAGTTGACTCGGTCAGGTCGGACTGGTCGGAGGTCGGGGTCGGTCCGCGGCGTACGCGCGCGCGGGCTGGTGGGCCTGCTGGCCGTTCTCGCCCTGATGCTCGCAGTCGGCGGTTGCGGCAATGACGCACAGACCCTGCGGTCCTACACCCCGGCCGAGGGGGTCAACCTCGACGTCGGCGACCCGTACGACCTCGAGCGCGTGGTGCACGTCCGCAACCTGCTCATCATCAGCAAGGAGCCCGGCTCCGGCATCCTCTCGGCCAGCATGGTCACCAACGGCCGGGACCAGCTGACCGAAGTCACCGGCTACGCCATCAAGGCCGACGGCAGCCAGGGCGCTCCACTGACCGTGACGCTGACCAACACGATCAGCATCGCCAACGGGGCCCTGGTCGTGCTGACCGACCAGGGTTCGATCCCCGTCAGCAGCCCGGACCTGGCCCCCGGTCTGTCGGCGAGCCTGACGTTGACCTTCGCCAACGCCGGTGAGTTCACCGTGCTCGTCCCGGTGGTCGACGGCAACCAGCCGCAGTACCAGGGCATCAGCCCGGCCCCCACGCCGAGTAGCTGAGGCGAGCGAACCGACCAGGTCAGCCGTAGGTCTGCTCGTCGCTGAGCAGGCTGGAGACCGATTCGCCGAGGTGGATCCGCCGCACCGCCTCCGCGAACAGCGGCGCCACCGACCGGGTCACCATGGTGGGCAGCCGCTTGTCGTCGGGCAGCGGCACGGTGTTGGTGGCCACGATCTCGGCGATACCGGGCTCCTGCTTGAGCCGCTCGACGGCCGGGCCGGTGTAGAGACCGTGAGTACAGGCCAGCGAGATCTCGCGTACGCCGTCCGCCCGGAGCTTGCGCAGCAGCTCGACGATCGAGCCGGCGGTAGCGATCTCGTCGTCCAACACGATGACGTCGCGGTCGTGCACGTCCCCGACGATCCGGTCGATCACCACCGTGTCGTCGCTGAGCCGGCGCTTGGAGCCCGCCGCCACCGGCAGGTCCAGCATCCGAGCCAGGGCGGTGGCCATCTTCGCGTTGCCGAGGTCGGGCGAGACCACCACCGTGTTGCGCAGGTCGCCGGCCCGGAAGTGGTCGGCCAGCACGTTGATCGCGTTCAGGTGGTCGACCGGCACCGAGAAGAAGCCGTGCACCTGCGGCGCGTGCAGGGCCATGGTCAGCACCCGGGTGGCGCCCGCGGTGGCCAGCATGTCGGCGACGAGGCGGGCGCCGATGGAGATCCGGGGCGCGTCCTTCTTGTCGGACCGGGCGTACGCGAAGTGCGGGATGACCGCGGTGATCTGGGCGGCCGACGCGCCGCGGGCGGCGTCCAGCATCAGCAGCAGCTCGAACAGGTTCTCCTGCACCGGCGGCACCAGCGACTGCACGACGTAGACGTCCCGCCGCCGGCAGTTGGCCCGCAGCTGCACCTGCAGGCAGTCGTTGCTGAAGCGGCTGGTCCGGGCCGGTGACAGCTCGACCCCGAGCTCGGCACACATCTCCGCCGCGAACTCCGGATGGGCCGAACCGCTGAAGACGGTGATATCCCCAGTCACGGAGTCACCGTATCGGCCGAGCTCTCACCCGATCCCCTGCCTGCTTCGAGGAAACCCACGTGTACGTGAGTTCCTGAGGCGATACGCGCGTTGCAACCTGGGTATCGCCGCAGGAAGCCACGTGCACGTGACTTCCTGCGGAGGAGGGAGCGGTGAGAGTCAGCCCTCGAACTTGTAGCCCAGGCCGCGCACCGTGATCAGATGCTTCGGGTCGGCCGGGTCCTGCTCGATCTTGGTCCGGAGCCGCTTGACGTGGACGTCCAGGGTCTTGGTGTCCCCGACGTAGTCGGCGCCCCAGATCCGGTCGATCAGCTGGCTGCGGGTCATCACCCGGCCGGCGTTGCGGAGCAGGATCTCCAGCAGCTCGAACTCCTTCAGCGCCAGCTTGACCCGCTCGCCGTCCACCGACACCTCGTGCCGCTCGACGTCCATCCGTACGCCGGCCGCCTCCACCACGTCCGGCACCAGCTCGACCTCCTGGCCGCGACGCAGCACCGCCCGGATCCGGGCCACCAGCTCGCGCTGGCTGAACGGCTTGGTGACGTAGTCGTCGGCCCCCAGCTCCAGTCCCACGACCTTGTCGATCTCGGAGTCCCGGGCGGTCACCATGATGACCGGCACCGGCCCGCGCTGCCGGAGCTGCCGGTAGACCTCGGTCCCCGGCAGGCCGGGCATCATCAGGTCGAGCAGCACGATGTCGGCCCCCGCCCGGTCGTACTGCGCGATCCCCTCGGCCCCGTCGGCGGCCTCGAGGACCTCGAAGCCCTCCTTGGCGAGCATGTAGGACAGTGCCTCCCGGTAGGACTCCTCGTCCTCCACCACCAGCACTCTGGTCATCGCTTGGCCTCCTGAGGCTCGTGGGTGGATCGCAGCGGCTCCTCGACCGGGAACGCCGACGCGGGCGCGGGCAGGTGCGCCGGGAGCTTGATGGTAAAGGTCGATCCCCGCCCGACCTGGCTCCACACGGTCACATCCCCGCCGTGAATGGCGGCGATGTGCTTGACGATGGACAGGCCGAGACCGGTACCGCCGTTCTCCCGACTCCGCGCGTAGTCGACGCGGTAGAACCGCTCGAAGATCCGCTCCAGCTCAGCCGCCGGGATACCGATGCCGTTGTCGGACACGCGGATCTCGACGAGGTCGTCGTCTCCGGAACGCTCTAGCGCGGCGGTGACCACCACCCGGGCGCCCGGGTCGGAGTAGACCACCGCGTTCTCCACCAGGTTGCCCACCGCCACCCCGAGCTGGCGTGCGCTGCCCAGCACCTGGCTGCCGGACGAGCCGGCGACGGTGAGCGTGACCTGGCGCTGCTCGGCATCCACCCGGCGCCGGTCGACGGCCTCCTGCAGCACCGCATCGACGTCGACCACCTCCGGGTCGGTCAGCGGGTTGTCGCCCTGCAGCCGGGACAGGTCGATGATCTGGGCCACCAGGTCGGTCAACCGAGCCGACTCGACGCCCATCCGGCTGGCGAAGCGGCGCACCGCCTCCGGGTCGTCGGCGGCATCCTCCACGGCCTCGGCCAACAGCGAGACGGCCCCGATCGGGGTCTTGAGCTCATGACTCACGTTGGCCACGAAATCGCGCCGGATCTGCTCGGTGCGGCGGGCGTCGGTCTGGTCGTCGGCGAGCACCAGGATCAGGTCCGGCCCGAGCGGCGCCACCCGGACGCTGAAGAAGCTGACCGGCGCTCCGGCCCCGGTCTTCACCTGGAGCTCGGTCGTCACCACGCCGCGCTCCCGGCGTACGCCCCGGACCAGGTCGAGCAGCCGCGGCTCGGCGACACGGCTGCCCCGGACCAGGCCCAGGGTCCGCGCGGCAACGGTGGCCTGCAGCACCTGGTCCTGGGAACCGACCACCACCCCGATGGAGTTCAGCACGGCGAGAACCTCGGCCACGCCCGCGGGCACGACGGGCTCGACCGTCTCGAGGGCGGCGGCCGGGTTCGGTCGGGAGCCGCGTAGCCCGATCCAGGTCAGGAGCGCGCCGAGGCACAGCCCCACGACAAGCGCCGCCACGGCGACCCATACCGGGCTCACGAGACGATAGTAGGGTCGGCGTCCGCCTGAGCCTGCAGCCTGAGGACGGATCCTGGCCAGAAGTCTCCGAGCGTTAGGCGGGCGTTCACGAACCGTTCAACCGCTTCCCCTCTGCCTGTAGCGCCGGAGCCTAGAGTGAAGGAGGCTCCTCGCGGGGCTCCCCAACCCGAACAGATGAGGACGGAACTTCCATGCGCGACTCCTACCGCGAGCAGCTCGACGACATCCTGGCCGATCTGGTCCACATGGCCCAGGTTGTCTCCGCAGCGGTCCGCACCTCGACCACCGCCCTGCTCGAAGCCGACCTCAAGCTGGCCGAGCAGGTCATCTCCGAGGACCAGCAGCTCGATGCCAAGCAGGCCGAGATCGAGAGCCGCGCGTTCTCCCTCCTCGCCCGACAGGCGCCGGTCGCCGGCGAACTGCGGATCCTGGTGGCCACCCTGCGGATGGTGAGCGAACTGGAGCGGATGGGCGACCTCGCGGCCCACGTGGCCAAGATCGCCCGGATGCGGTACCCGGACTCGGCGGTGCCGTCCTCGCTGCGCCCCAACTTCGTCCGGATGGCCGACGTCGCCGAGAAGATGGTGGTCACCGCGGGCCAGACGCTGAACGACCGCAACATCCAGACCGCGCAGGAGCTGCGCGACCAGGACGAGGAGATGGACGAGCTGCGCCGCTCCCAGTTCCGGGTGCTGCTCAGCGACGACTGGTCCTACGGTGTCGAGGCTGCGGTCGACGTGGCCCTGCTCGGCCGCTACTACGAGCGGATCGCCGATCACGCTGCCTCGATGGGCCGCCGGATCATCTACGTCGTTACCGGTTCGTTCCCTGAGGCCGAGGTCTGGCCCCAGCCATAGCCACTCCTCGACAACAAAATATCTTGCCGGGCATTGTCTTCGGCCCGGCGAGACGCGTATTGTTCATAGACCACGTACGCCGATGCCCTGAAGTCGGTGCCCCCCGACTGGTCCCTGTCCTTACGCTTGTCCCCCGCGAGTCGTGTCAGGAGTGGACCTTTTGACCCAGGCCTCACCTGCTCGAGCCGAGCAGAGCTACCGCCACGAGGCGTTCCTCTGGCATGACCGGATCGGCTTCACCGACAGCCTGGTGCCGTTCGTGACCGACGGCCTGGATGCCGGGGAACCGGTGATGGTGGCCGTGGTGCAGGAGCACGGAGAGTGGCTGCGCGAGGCGCTGGGGGCCAAGGCCGACCAGGTGCTGTTCTACGACATGGCCGAGCTCGGCCGCAACCCCG
>DASQVF010000004.1:0-2113 GCA_035640915.1 Propionibacteriaceae bacterium | reverse complement strand
ACGCAGCCGTGGCTGGCGTTGCGGCGGCCGAAGTGAGCGGTGTTCCACGGTGCGGAGTGCAGGAACTCCCCGGAGTTGGTGATCCGCAGCGCGTGCCGGGCGGTGAGGGAGTAGTCCTCCTCCGCGCCGATCATCTCGTTGGTCATCTTCTTGTTGGTCTCTTTGGCCATGATGAGCTTCACGCCGCTGCGGGTCTCCCAGCCCCGCTTGCCGCCGCTGACCGGGATGGTCTTGACCAGCTTGCCGTTGCGATAGACCTTGGCCACGTCGCGGGCGAGGTCGACCTTGGTGATCAAGGACCGACCCACGGTGAAGGAGGTGGAGACCGACTTCTGGCCGTAGATGCCGTTGCCGGCCTTGACCCCGTTCAGGTCGGCGTTGACCTTGACCTTGGTGCCCGGCTTCCAGTACTTCGCCGGGCGGAACCGGACCTGGGTGTCGGAGAGCCAGTTCCAGGTCCCGGTCTGCGCGGGGGAGGAGGTCACCTGGAGGTGCTTCTGGAACTCCTTCTTGTCCTTGACCGGCACATCGAAGTTCAGCACCACCGGCATCCCGATGCCGACCGTGCTGTTCGCGAACGGCTGGATGCTCGGGTAGGTCTGCTCGTCGAGGGTCAACCGGTGGGTACTGAAGCTGCTGGTCGTGGTGCTGGACTGGCCGACCACGTTCTTGCCGGACATCGAGATCGTGTACGTCCCGGCCGGCTCGAGCCGCTCGGCGGCGGTCCAGGTGGCCTTGTCCTTGCTCAGACCCCCGGCGAGGGTGCCCTTGGTAGTCGAACCGTCCCGCTCGGTGTAGCGGTAGTCGACCTTGACCTTGGTCAGTTTGCCGGCCTTCGCCGTCACCTTGACCAGGGTGTCCACGGTAACCTGCGTCGCCTTGTCGGCGATGTTGGCGGTCAGCGCCACCGGCGCCGGGGGCGGCGGCGTCGGGCTGGGCGAGTCGACCGAAGCCCCGCTGGTCGAGCCGGTGCCGGATGGCTGCGGGTCGGTCCCGGTCAACGGCTCTTGGTCGCTGCCGCAGGCGGTCACGCCGAGCAGCGCGAGTGCAGCCGCCAGTGCGCCGAGTGCGCGCACCCCGCTCGTCCGCATGTCTGTCCTTCGTCGCCGTGGCCCCCGCGCTATCAAGGGTGCCATCGGCCGGTGACGTTTTCGAAATCGCAGCGCCGCTGATGCCCAAACGTTGTGGCGAGGCGGCGGTCGGTCACGAACCGGCAACCGGTGCAAGACCGTCCGCGGACCGCTCTGGCGACTCGGCGCGCTCCCGGCCGGCCAGCGGTCGCTCCGTCATGAACACCGCGATCAGCAGCGCTACCGCCATGAACGGCACCCCGACCAGGAACACGTCGTCCATGGCGTGGGTGAACGCCGTGAGCACCCAGGTCCGGACCGGCTCGGGCAGGGCCCGGAGTGCCGCGATGTCGTTGGCCCCCGCGGCGGCCGCGCCGAGCTGGGACTGAGCGGCGGCGGGGACGGTCTCGGTCAGGTGGTGGGCCAGGCGGGTGTTGAGGATCGCGCCGAACAGCGCGGTGCCGACGGCTCCGCCCATCGACCGGAAGAAGGTCACCGAGGCGGTGGCGGCGCCCATGTCTTTACGGTCGACGCTGTTCTGCACCGCGGTCACCACGACCTGCATGGTGAAGCCCAGCCCGGCACCGAAGGCCAACATGATCAGCGCCACCACCACGTACGCGGTGTCGACGGCGAGCCGGGACAGCGCGAACAGCGCCACGCCGACGATCGCGGAACCGGTGATCGGCATCCATTTGTAGCGTCCGGTGCGCGACATGATCTGCCCGCTGCTGATCGAGGTGGAGAAGATGCCGACGACCAGCGGCAGCATGGCCAGGCCGGCCTGGGTGGCCGAGTAACCCTTGACCGCCTGCAGGTAGATCGGCAGGTAGATCAGCCCCCCGAACATGCCGACACCCATGATCATGGCGAAGACGACGTTCGAGGTGAACGTCCACGATCGGAACAGGCTGATCGGGATGATCGGCTCGACGGCCCGGCGTTCGACCAGCACGAAAACCAGAGCCAGACCCACTGTGGCGCCCAGCAGACCGAGGCCGATGCCGGACGTCCAGCCGGGGTCGGGCCCGGCCCAGCTCAGG
>DASQVF010000003.1:0-7339 GCA_035640915.1 Propionibacteriaceae bacterium | reverse complement strand
CGGCCGGCGCTCACCGACGCGACGACGCCGGCCATCGCCAACGGCGACGCCTCGACCCGGCCCTGACCGATCAGCGCCGCCGCCCGCCCGGTGGCGGATGGGTCGTCGGGCACCGAGCCGAAGAAGGACGAGAAGCCGGTCTCGTAGTCAGTGCCCACGCCGAGCGAGCCCGCCGCCTCGGCCAGCGCCTTGCCCTTGATCCGGTCTCGCTGGCCGATGAACGCGGTGTTGCAGGACTGGGCCAGCGCGGTCTGCAGGTTGATGCTGCCCACCGCGCTGCTCGGATAGTCGTCGTAGTTCGTGAAGTCCTTGCCGTCCACCGTGACGGTGTTGGGGCAGGTCACCGGGGAGTTCGGGTTCAACCCGGCCCGAAGCAGGGCCAGGGCGCTGACCACCTTGAACGTGGAGCCGGGGGCGGCCCGACCGGTGGTGGCCACCGACTGGCCCTTCGTGCCGGCGTTGTTGGCCGCGGCGACCACCGCCCCGGTGGATGGCCGGATGGCGACCAGTGCGGCGGCTGGCTTCGTCTCGGCCAGGGTCTTCTCGGCCAGGGTCTGCAGCGGGATGCTCAAGGTGGTCTGCAGCGGCTTGCCGGCCACCGGCTTGGACTCGAACACCGTCACCGGCTCCACGTCCGGTGCGGCAGAGGGAGAGGCGGTCGGCGAGGGGCTGGCCGAGCTGCGGCTGCCCTTCGGCCCGACCAGCTGTACCCGCACGCCGGGCGTGCCCCGCATCTGCTCGTCGTAGCGCAGCTGGAGACCGGAGACGCCGACCTGGTCCCCGGCGACGACCTTGCCGTCGGACTTGTCGACGATCTCCTTGGTCGCCTCACCGACCGAGCCGATGACCGGCCGGGCGAAGTCCCGGGTCGGCGCCAGCATCTGGTCGCTCTCCACCGGCAGTGCCCCAGGGATCGCGAACACCTCCCGGTTCCGCGGCCGACCCGGGTCGGTGGCCCGGAAGACGATCGCCTCGACGAAGGCCCGCGGTCCGGCCGCCGCCACCTTGGCCGCGTACTCCTTGGCGTCGATCTTGACCAAGCGGGCCAGGCGTCGCACCGACGCGTCCACCGCGTCGGCCTCGAGCGCGGACTTGTCGAGGCCGATCCGGACCACCGGCCGGAGCTGCACGATCGCGTCGCCGTCCTCGCCGAGCAGCTCTCCGCGCTCGGGATCCAGCCGGGACTGGGTGAGCCGGTTGGCGCCGTCGAGCTGGGCCTGGACGAGATCGGGCTGCCAGCTGGTCTTCCACCGGCCCCCGTCCTCCGCCAGGGTCGCTTCGGTGGTGTAGGTCCACACCTGCTCGATTCCCGGGAAGGCCCAGGTGGTGTTGAGGGTGGCGGTGGCGGCCCCGTCCTGGCGCGCCACCGAGGCGACCGTGACCTTCGGCTGGCGGGCCCCCATGCCGGCCACCAGCGGTTGGTAGAGCTGGTTGACCTCGGCGCCGGTCGCCCCGACGAACTCCACCGCGGAGAGATCCTTCTTGGTCAGACCGGTGGCCAGTTCGGCCGCTGCCCGGTCCGGGGAGTCGGTGGGGCCGTCCGGCAGCGGGTTGCCGGGAGAGCAGGCGGCCAGCAGCACGGCCAGCAGGACCACGCAGGAAGCGGAGCGGAGGCGACGCACCGGCCCATCCTGCCACCGCCGTGCAGGGGCCGTCGGCAGCACGAGCGGAACGGCAGCGACCAAACGAGGTGTAGGTGGACATGCCCTAATGTCCCCGGTATGGCCATCTACTCCACCCGGTCCGGTCGACTCGCCGGCCAGATCTTCTCCGATCTGTTCGTGCTGGCCTGGAGCATCGGGTGCGGAGTGGTCGCGCTGCTGGTCAACCAGGTGGTGGCCGCTGTGGCGGTGCCGGCCCGGGAGACGGCCCGAACGGCGACCCGGCTGATGGACAACCTGCGCCAGGCGGCGGAGCAGGCCGGCCGGGTACCGGCGGTCGGCGAGGATCTCCGCCAGCCCTTCGACTCCGCGTCGGACACCTTGGGCGATGTGGTCGCCTCGGCCAACAGCCAGGTGGAGAGCATCGAGCGGCTCGCCCTGGTCGCGGGTTGGCTGGTCTTCCTGATCCCGGTCGCACTGGTCGTTGCGCTGTGGCTCCCGCGCCGGGTGCGCTTCTACCGCCAGGCGAAGGCCTCCCAGGCGTTCCTCGACTCCACCGCCGACCTCGACCTGTTCGCCCTCCGGGCCATGGCGTCACAGCCGTTGTACGTGCTGGCCGGAGTCAGCGACGACCCGGTGCGGGCCTGGCGCGACGGCGACCGCGAGGTGATCGACGCCCTCGCGGAGATCGAGCTGCGACGCAACGGCCTGCGGATGCCGAAGAACCGAGCGGAGTTGGCGGCATGAAGCGGCACCAGGTCGAGCTGCCGTTGGGCAGCGGTATCGACCGCGGCATGACCGTGGTCAGCTACGGCCATTGGGGCCGTCCGGTGCTGGTGTTTCCCAGCGAGGCGGGTCGGGCCTGGGACTTCGAGAACAACGGGATGGTCGGTGCCGTGGCGGACCTGGTGGAGGGCGGCCGTGTCAAGCTCTACTGCGTCGACACCCTGGACGCCGAGACCTGGTCGGACAAGTGGGTGCCGATCGAGGAGCGGGCGGTGCGCCACGAGGTCTACACCCGATGGCTCACCTCGCACCTGGTCCCCTACATCCATGCCGACACCGCCCCGGGTGCCGAGCTGATCACCGTCGGCTGCAGCCTCGGCGCGTACCACGCGGTGCACTTCGCGCTGCAGCGCGCCGACCTGGCGCCGCTGGCCATCGGGCTGTCCGGCAACTACGACGTGTCGACCTGGGGCTCGTGGGGCGACCGTGGCGATGCGACGTACTTCGCCAACCCGACCGACTATGTGCCCAACCTCCACGGGGAGCACCTGGACTGGCTGCGGAGCCGGCTGTCGGTGCTGCTGGTGGTCGGCCAGGGGGCCTGGGAGACTCATCCCACCGGCTCGCTACCCTCCACGGTCAGGATGGCTGGGTTGCTGCAGGCCCAGGGGATCCGCTGCGAGCTGGACCTGTGGGGCTACGACGTCAGTCACGACTGGGAGTGGTGGCAGCGACAGCTGGCCCATCACCTGCCGAGGTTCTGCTAGGAGGACGGATGACCAAGCGACATCACCTGGTCGGGCTGCTGCTCGGCGCCGAGGAGGACTGGCCGCAGGCCTTCGAGGCCATCACCCAGCGGCTGGGGGTGTTCCGCTACTCCGGCGCCGACCACGTCCTGGACACCGAGCGGACCCACATCGCGCCGTTCAACCTGCGGGACAAGGCCCGGCAGGAGGTGGTCATCGACCGGCTGGCGTACTGGTACTACCACCCGCGGGAGTGGTTGAAGAAGGTCGCCCTGATGGACGACGTCTACCTGATGAACTCGCCGTTCACCTTCCAGTCGCTGGAGAAGCACTCCGCGTACTGCGCGATGATCCGGCTCGGGATGCATGTGCCGGAGACCGTGCTCGTGCCGCACAAGAACCCGGTGGACAACGTCCGCTGGGCCTACACCGCCAGCAACTACAACGACCCGTTCGACCTGGCCGCGATCGCCCGCGAGATGGGCTACCCGCTGTTCATGAAGCCGTTCGACGGCGGCGGCTGGCGCGGCGTGTCGCGGATCAAGGACGAGGCCGACCTGATGCGGTCCTACGACGAGTCGGGCGAGATGCTGATGCACCTGCAGAAGTCGGTGGAGCCGTACGACGTGTTCGCCCGGGCGCTCACCATCGGCCCGGAGACGATGGTGATGCACTTCCGACCGGACCTGCCGATGCACGACCGGTACGCGGTCAGCCACGACTTCCTGTCCCCGGGCGTCGGCCAGGAGGCCACCACGATCACCCAGACGGTCAACGCCTTCTTCCGCTGGGAGTTCAACTCCTGCGAGATGCTGATCCAGGGCGATACCGTGTTGCCGATCGACTACGCCAACGCCTGTCCCGACGTCGCGGTCACCTCACTGCACTACTACTTCCCGTGGGCCATGAAGGCCCTGGTCAAGTGGACCGCCTTCTGCGCGGCCACCGGGCGGCGGGCGAAGCTGCAGGTCGACGCCGAGCCCTGGTACGCCGTCGCCGACGACCCGGCCCTGGACTACGGGGCCAAGCTGGCGGCGTACCAGAGGCTGGCCGACGCCCACTTCGAGAAGGAGCGCTACCTCGACTTCTGCGCCGGGGCGCTCGCCGGGCTGGACGAGCTGGTGCTGGAGTGGGTGGCGTCGGCCGACTTCGAGCGGCTGCTCGAGGAGACGATCACGGCTACCTATCCCGAGCACGAGCGGGACCGGTTCCGCGGGCACTTCCGCGGCCTGATCGACCTCTGGCTGACCGACGAGCGGAACCGCCTCGCGACGGCCGCCGCCTGAGGTCGTCCGTCCGACGTCACACCCTCAGGTCCGCGTACTCGGTGTGCTGGTCCAAGAAGCTGACCGTGAAGGCGCAGATCGGGTGCACCTGCCAGCCTTGGGCGCGTACGTCCTCCAATGCGGCGGTAGTGACCTTGCCGGCCAGCCCCCGGCCCCGCCACCGTATCCGGGTCCGAGTGTGGTTGATGTCGAGGACGTCGCCGTGGCGGTGGAAGTTGATCACCGTGACCAGCTCACCGTCCACCCGTCCCTCGTAGCGGGAGAGGTCGTCGTTACGCTCGACGTCGATCACCTGCCGCAGTATGGCAGCGCTCACCCGGCCGGCGGCCGCTGGGCGACCACGAAGACCCGGCGGAACGGCAGCAGGGTGCCGTACGGCTGCTCGGGATAGGCGTCGAGCAGCCGGCGCTTGTACTCGGTGACGAACTCCTCCCGGCGGTCCTCGGGCAGCGCCTGCAGCACCGGCCGCGCGCCGGTGCCGGAGATCCAGCGGAAGACCGGGTCCGGTCCGGTGAGCACATGCAGGTAGGTCGTCTCCCAGGCGTTCACCGTGCAGCCCAGTGCCGCCAGGTCCGCAAGGTAGGTCTCGGCGTCGCAGGCGCCCGGAAGGTTCCGTCCTTCCGTGTAGGGCCCGAACCGTGGTTCGTCGGCCAGCTCCTGCAGCAGCTGATGGCTCGGCTGGTCGAAGTTGCCGGGCACCTGGAAGGCGAGCCAGCCACCGGGCGCCAGTGCCGCCACCAGGCCGGGCAACAGCTGGCGATGTTCCGGCACCCACTGCAGGGTCGCGTTGCTCACGATCACGTCGACCGGATCGTCGGGGTGCCAGTCGCGCAGGTCCCGCACCTCGAAGCTCAGGTGCGAGTGCGCGTACGCCTCGGCGCGGGCGATCATCTCCGGCGAGGAATCGATGCCCAGGACGCTGGCATCCGGCCACCGGTCGGCCAGACTCGCGGTCAGCTGGCCGGGACCACAACCGAGGTCCACGACCCGCTCCGGCGAGTCGGTGAGCACGTGCACCACCAGGTCGCCGAACGGTCGGGAGCGCTCGTTGGAGAACTCCAGGTAAATGGCCGGATCCCACACAGTCGCTAAGTTTGCCCGGTGAGTTCGCCAGTCGAGCAGCAGGTCCGCATAGACACCGACGACGGCCCGATGCCGGCCCACCTATGGCTTCCGCCGGCGGGAACCGGCCCGGCGCTGGTGCTGGTTCAGGAGATCTTCGGAGTGAGCAGCTACATCCGCGACCGCGGACGGGACCTGGCCGAGCTCGGCTACGTGGTCTGCGCACCGGAGATTTACTGGCGGCTGCCGGACGCCGACATCGACGAGAGTGACCCCAAGGTCCTGGAACGGGCGATGTCGCTGGCCTCCCGGCTGGACTGGCCTGCGGCGGTGCGCGACGTGCAGGCCACCCTCCGCCACGTCCGGGGACTGTCCGTCGTCGACGGCGGGGTGGGCCTGATCGGCTTCTGCTTCGGCGGCGGGCTGGCCTTCCACGTGGCCGCGGTCGATGACGTCGAAGTGCTGGTCAGCTACTACGGGTCGGCCCTCGGCGACCTGACGCATCTCGCCGCCGACATCGACGCGCCCAGCCTGCACCACTTCGGGACCGCGGATGCGTTCATCCCGGCCGAGACGATCGAGCGGGTTCGGGCCGCGGTCACCGCGCACGGCGCCCAGTTCGAGACCTACGAGGGGGCGAACCACGCCTTCGACAACCCGTTGCCGGCGTTCCACCATCCACCGGCCGCGGCGGCCGCGTGGGAGGTCACCACACGTTTCCTCAATCACCACCTGCCACCGGGGCGAACGGTAGGCTTGCCGCCAAGTCGTACGAAGGGGTAGGCGACGTTGGGGACCGCTCGGGGGAGCGTCGGCAATGGCGTGCACAGGCCCGCCTTGTCGGTGTTGATCAACGTGCGCCGAGCGCTGCCGTCGTTGCGCCCCGCCGAGCAGCGGGTCGCCCAGGCCGTACTGGCCGATCCGGCCGGCATCTCGGAGAGCTCGATCACCGCGGTCGCCCGGATGTGTGACACCTCCGAGACCACCGTGCTGCGGTTCTGCCGAGCCATCGGCCTCGCCGGCTACCCGGAGCTGCGCATCGCCCTGGCCCGGGCCGCCCAGTTCGAGGAGACCGACAACGGCGGTCCGCCGCTGAACGGGACGATCAGCGCGACCGACGAACTGGCCGACGTGGTGGCAAAGGTCGCCTACGCCGACGCCCGGGCGATCGAGGACACCGCGGCCACGCTGGACCTGAAGTCCCTGCAGGCGGCCATCGACGCCCTGCTCGGGGCGTCGCGCATCGACATCTACGGCGTGGGAGCCAGCGGACTGGTCGGGCACCACCTGCACCAGCAGCTGCACCGGATCGCACTGGTGTCCTTCGTCGCCACCGAGGCGCAGCTGGCGCTGACCTCGGCGGAACTGCTCGGATCCGATGACGTCGCTGTGGGGATCACCCACTCCGGGATCACCGCAGCGGTGGTGGAGGCCCTGCAGGCGGCCCGACGGCGGGGAGCGACGACGATCGCGGTGACCAACTACGACCGATCGCCGGTCGCTGCCCACGCCGACCTGATCCTGACCACCGCGGCGCGGGAGACGACCTTCCGGTCCGGCTCGATGTCCAGCCGGATCTCCCAGCTCGCGGTGGTGGACTGCCTGTTCGCCGGGGTGGCCCAGCGGGCGGATGGCCCATCCGTCGCCGCTCTCTCGAACTAGCCTCTCAGCCCGCATCCTCGGTGGGGGCGGCCGCGCCCCGGGTCCGTCGGGAGCGCGACTGCCGCCACAGGTTGACGAAGATGCCGAGCAGCAGGGCGATGGACAGGTACCAGGAGTACTGCCCGATGATCTCCACCACCCGAACGGCCGGCTCGCCGACCCGGTAACCGAGATAGATGAAGATCGCCCGGGTGACGGCGGCCGTGGTGATGTCGATCGCGAGGAAGGTGCGCAGCCGCATCCCGGCCGCGGCCAC
>DASQVF010000002.1:0-3236 GCA_035640915.1 Propionibacteriaceae bacterium | reverse complement strand
CGATCGCGGCTGATCACCGGCGCCCTGCTGCTCGCCGCGCCGCTCCTGGTGGCCCGGGGGCTGTCCCTGCCGATGTACCTGTTGGCCGTTGCCTGGCTGGCGGCGCTGACCGTCACCGCGGTGGGCGTCATCGTGGCGACGACGACCTTCATCCGGTGGGTGGCGCCGACCCGAGCACGACCGCCGGAGCTGGCCGAGCCCGTGCTCCAACCACCGCGCGGCGGCTCGCCGCTGGGATGGCTGTACGGGCTGCTGGCCCTGACGGTCGGACTGACCACGGTCGCCGCCCTGGTCGGCTTCACCAACACCTGGACCCGCTTCGGCGGCTGGCGGATCCTCGCCCTGTGGTTCGTCCTGATGGTGGCGCTGCTGGCGGTCTGCTTGCTCAGCCTGTGGTTCATCCTGAGCCATGCCAAGGACCAGAAGTTCGGGCTGGTCAGCGGAGCCGTAGGGCCGGACCGGTTTCAGGTTCCCGGCAAGGGCCGGGTGTGGGACTGGATCGCCGGCCTCGCCCCGTCCACCTTCGACGACTCCCTCGTGTCGTGGCTGTCCCACACGCTGAGCCGGCTGGCCGGTCTTCCCGACAGCGAGGTGCTCCGCTTCGGTCACCTGTGGCTGGACTCCGCGTACGCGCCGCCCGACCGCACCGGTGAGGACCGAGACCCGGTCCGGCTCGCCGGGGCGGCCACCGAAAGCCACTCCCGCGTCGTCAACCTCGAGCTGATGACCACCGAGCTGGTCCACGGCGTGCCGTACCGGTGGCCGCTCCGGGAGAACGACCAGAGCCAGCTGGTCGACGGCTCACGGGTGCCGCAGCTGTTCTTCCGACCGGCCGATCTTCAGGCGTCGGGCGCAGCGATGTACCCCGCTGACGTCGTCCGGGCCATGTGCACCGGGGGCGTCGAGGTGCCGGTCGCGTTCGACATCGACACCGGCGACCCGGTCACCGGCCTCTATCCGCTACCCGCGCCGTGGGACCTGCCGGTGGTCTTCGCGACCCGGATGAGCATGGCGCTGCCCGGGTTGTTCCAGGCGGTACCGCTGTACCGCGTGGTGAGTGACCGGCGGCCGGGGTCGACCGACCAGCACCAGCTCATCCGCGACGACTTCGGGTCACGGATCCGCCGCGCCGACGGAACTGATGTGGTCTACCCGGCGGGCTCGGGTCAGCTGTGGGTCGAGGAGCTGTGGTTCTCCGACGGCGGGATCACCTCCAACTTCCCGATCCACCTGTTCGACGCTCCACTACCGCTCTGGCCCACCGTGGGCATCAACCTGGGCAGTCATCCCAGCGGACACCAGCACCAGGACGTCTGGCTGCCCACCGACTCGCAGGCGCGTACCTCCCCGCCCGAGCCGCAGCGGGGCAGCATGGTCGGTTTCCTGGCCGCCATCGTGCGCACGGCTCGAAGCTGGGCCGACACCAGCCAGACGTTCATGCCGGCCTTCCGTGGCCGGATCGCCTGGGTCCGGCAGCGCTCCGACGAGGGTGGGGCCAATCTGTTCATGTCCCGCGCCACCATCGCCTCCTTGGCCCTGCGCGGAGCGGTGGCCGGATGCCGGCTGGCCAAACGGTTCGGCGACGAGGCCCACTGGCAACGGCACCAGTGGCTGCGGATGCGGGTGTCCATGGGGAACCTCTCGACGCTGCGCCGCCTGGTGCACGCCGCGCTGCGCTCCCCGACCTATGTCGACCTGTTGACCGATCCGGCCTCATCGACCGGCACTGGCGGCCGCACCTTGACGGTGGACGCGATCCGGGACGCGTTGCTGTCCCGTGGCGGCGATCCCACGCCGGCGGCCGCCGTCCCGGGTCAGACCGACGGATCGCTGGACTGGTTTCCGGTGGGTGAAACCTACTGGGAGGTCGCCCGAGAGGTCGCGGCCGGCTACTCCGCCTACGACGATGCCGTGCTGGCCCAAGGGACGCCCGAGCCGATCCCGGTCATCCGCCAGGTGCCGCCGCTCTAGACAGCGGGGACGGGGCGGTGGAGGGGTTAGTGGGTAGAAAGCCGACATGCCGGAACTCGCCGCACAGCTGCAAGAGCTCAAGGAGCGCTACGGCGCCGAGGACTTCCTGGTTGAGGAGCTGGACGACGACGACCCGATCCTCCGCTCGGTGGACGGCCGCATCGTCGACACCTGGCGGGAGTCCTATCCCTATCCGGAGCGGATCTCGGTCCAGGAGTACGAGTACGAGAAGCGGTTGCTGCAGATTGAGCTGCTCAAGATGCAGAACTGGATCAAGGAGGCGGGCAAGCGCCTGGTGATCCTGTTCGAGGGGCGCGACGCGGCCGGCAAGGGCGGCACCATCAAGCGGTTCATGGAGCACCTCAACCCCCGCCACGCCCGCGTCGTCGCGTTGGAGAAGCCGACCAGCCGCGAGCTCCGGCAGTGGTACTTCCAGCGCTACATCGCCCACCTCCCGGCCCGGGGCGAGATCACCCTGTTCGACCGGTCCTGGTACACCCGAGCGGGCGTCGAGCGGGTGATGGGCTACTGCACCCGGCCGGAGTACGCCCAGTTCCTGCGCCAGGCGCCGCTGTTCGAGGACCTGCTGGTGGACGAGGGGTTCCAGCTGGTCAAGTTCTGGTTCTCGGTGACCCGCGGCGAGCAGAGCACCCGGTTCCTGATCCGGCAGATCGACCCGGTGCGGACCTGGAAGCTGTCCCCCACCGACCTCGCCTCGTTGGACAAGTGGGATGCCTACACCCGGGCCAAGGAGGACATGTTCCTGCACACCGACACGCCGGAAGCGCCGTGGACCATCGTCAAGAGCAATGACAAGAAGCGCGGGCGGCTCGGGGCGATCCGCCACGTCCTGACCAGTGTCGACTACGACGGCAAGGACACCGACGTCGTCGGCGCGCCGGACCCCAAGATCGTCGGTCGGGCCGCGGAGCTGTTCGAGGACGACGAGGGCGTGGCCGACTCCGTCGCCTGAGCCGGCGTACGCCCTGCGTCCGTCGCTTTTCGGGACCCGCCTTTGTCGTCACATGACGGCCAAGACGTCTGTCGACGGCCGAAGAACCCCGCGTTTCTCGTCACATGACGGCAAACGCGGATGACGGCGTGAGCCAGAGAGTTCACCCACTGGTCACCTGCAGGACCTTCCTGCGACTGCCGGCCCTGCGGTTGCGTGAGGGTCGGTAGCGCGGCCGCTCGGAGCCGTGTCGAGATCGAGGGAGCACTTGATGCCCGTACGCCTGTCCCGGCTCCGCCCCAAGCGGCTGGCC
>DASQVF010000001.1:0-5193 GCA_035640915.1 Propionibacteriaceae bacterium | reverse complement strand
GGTGCGGGACTACTTCGCGACCCACGCGTTCGGCAACACCGCACTGACCGACCTGCTGGACAGCCTGCAGCGGGCCTCCGGGCGGGACCTGTCCCGCTGGTCGGCCCAGTGGTTGGAGACGGCCGGGGTCAACACCCTTCGACTGGAGCTGGTCAGCGACGACGCGGGAGCGGTCACGGAGGCCGTGCTGGCTCAGACGGCACCACCGCAGCATCCGACCCTGCGCGAGCACCGGGTCGCTCTGGGTCTCTACGGCGAGCAGGACGGGCGGCTGGTCCGCACCGGCCGGATCGAGCAGGACCTGGCCGGGCCACGTACGCCGGTGCCAGCGCTGGTCGGCCAGGTCCGGCCCGATGTGGTGGTGGTCAACGACGACGACCTGACCTACGCCAAGATCCGGCTGGACCCGGAGTCGCTGGGCGCGGTCCTCGTCGGCCTGCCGTCGGTCAGCAGTCCGCTCACCCGTGCCGTGCTCTGGGGCGGCATGTGGGACATCTGCCGCGACGCCGAGCTGCCGGCGGCCGATTACGTCGACCTGGTGCTGCGGGGCGTGGCGGCCGAGACCGACGCCACCGCCGTGCGCAACCTGCTCAACCAGGCCAGCACCGCTGCGTACAGCTACGCGCCCCCGTCCGGTCGCGTGAAGCTGGCCGAGACCTGGACCTCGGGGCTGGCCGACCTGCTGGCCGAGGCGCCCGCCGGCTCGGACCTGCAGCTCGCGCTGGCCCGGACGTTCGCGGTGGCGGCGGAGGCCGGCTGGTCCGGCGATCGGCTGCACCGCTGGTGGTCGGGTGCGGACCTGCCCGATGGGCTCGTGCTGGACACCGACCTGCGCTGGATGCTGCTGGCCAACCTGTCACGCCTCGGCACGGTCGGCGAGGCCGAGATCGGGGCCGAGCAGGAACGTGACCCGTCGGTCACCGGGTCGGAGCAGGCGGCCGGGGCCCGGGCCGCGCAGCCGACCGCGGCCGCCAAGGCCGAGGCCTGGCGGCTGGCCGTGGAGTCCGACGAGGTCACCAACACCGTCCAACAGGCCATCTGCACCTCGTTCTGGCTCCGCGGTCAGGACGACGTGCTGCTGCCCTACGTCGACCGCTACTTCGCCGCCGCCGAGGACATCTCGGCACTGCGGGGCGTCTGGGCCGACCGGGGAGGGGCGCTGCGCAAGAACGCGTTGCGCTGGCTGTTCCCGTGGCCGACCGACAAGCAGGCGTTCCTGGACCGCCTGGACCCGTGGCTGGCGCGGGCGGCGTTGTCGGACGCGGCGCGACGGATCATCGACGAGCGACGGGACGACCTGGTGCGGGCGCTGCGCTGCCAGGCCGGCGGGTGAGGCTGGCCACCCAGTCGTTCCCGGTCTCGGCCACCGCGCCGTTCGACGCGGTCTCCCTGCTGACCTTCCTCGGGAAGCGGACCATCACCGGCGTCGAGACGTACGCCGTAGAGCCGGGACTTATCCGCTACGCCCGGACGGTCCGACTGCCGCACGGGCCGGGGATGGTGAGTCTGGTCTGGACCGGCCGTTCGCTGCTGGCCACGACCCGGACGGCCCGGGCGGACGGGGAGGAGGCCGCCGCCGTCGTTGCCCGGCTGTGCGACGCGGACGCGCCGGCCACGGCCATTGCCGCCCACCTCGCCCGGTCCGAGCCGCTCGGGCGGCTGGTGGCCATCCGGCCCGGTCTGCGGGTGCCGGGCACGGTGGATGCGGCCGAGATGGCGGTCCGGACGCTGATCGGGCAGCAGATCTCGCTGGCGGCCGCCGCCACCGGCGCGGCCAAGCTCGCCGCCGCGTACGGCGAGGCGGCCGACCTGCCCGACCCGGCCCTGACCCGGCTGTTCCCCACGGCCCACGCCCTGGCCGCGGTGGACCCGGAGGTCCTGGCCATGCCACGCCGTCGGGGCCGCGCCCTGGTCGGGTTGGCCCGAGCCGTGGCGGACGGCACGGTCGACCTGACCGCGGAGCCGCCCGGACCACAGCGGCGGAAGGCCCTGCTCGCACTGCCGGGGATCGGGCCATGGACGGTGGACTACCTTGCCATGCGCGCCTTCGGCGACCGGGACGTGCTCCTGGACACCGACCTGGTGGTCAAGCGCGAGCTCGTCCGCCGCGGAATCACCTCGACCGCCGAGTGGGCTCCCTATCGCTCGTACGCGACGATGCACCTCTGGTTCGGGTCCGGTGTGCTGACCGAGCCCCGCAGCACTACGTTGGCCTGAGGAACGGCTGACCACTTCCGGAGGATGTGAGATGGGAATCTTCGACAAGGCCAAGGACGCCCTCGGCGGCAGCAACGACGACGAGGCGATCGGCCAGCAGCACGCCGAGAGGGTCGAGGGCCTGGCCGGACAGGGTGACACCGGCACGCCGCCGGAGGACCTGGGCCAGCCGGCGCCGGAGGGGATCGACGACCCGTTGACCGCTGGGCAGTCCCCGGCCGACGCCGTGCGGTCGCCGATCGCGGACAACAACCCCTAGGCGCTACCAGCCGCCGGGCCGGCTCAGAGGTCCGGCCGGGTGGTGTGCAGCGTTCGTGGATGACGGGCTGCCTCACCGAGCTGCTGGATGCCGGTGGCGAGCCCGCCGACGATGTCCCCGACCACGAACGAGGTCTGCATCGTGGCCGCCGCCAGCCCGCACTGCTCGTCGCTCAACCAGCGCCGGGCCTCGGTGCCGGTCACGATCTCCAGCGCATGGAACTCGGGGTCGCACAGCACCAGGACCGACCGGGCGGGGTCTTCCAGCGCGCCGTGCAGCCGCTCGGCGTACGCCCGGGCGTTCTCCTCGGCAACGCCGACGAACACCGAGAAGATCAGGCCCGAGAACGCCTCGGCGTTGTGGACCGCCTTCTCGAGCCGCTTCAGGTCCTCCCGGGTGAGCGCCTCACCAGCGGGCACCCGCGCCCCCCGGCGTCTTGTCGTCGTCCTCGGCACCGACCCCGTGCATCTCCGGAGCCGCCTCGATCTCACCACCGGCCTGCCGTCCGCCGACCCAGACCGAGTCCGTCACGGCCGGGGTGTTGCCCCGCTTGGCCTGGTAGGACGTGCCGATCTTGGCCACGGCGAACGCAATGATCATCGCGAGTACCGGGAACCCGACCAGCAGGCCGAGGACATGCAGCAGGTTCGGCCTCGGCGCCTCGGGCCATCCGGCGAGGGTGTCGAGAGGCACTAGCATGCTCAGGAGCTCGGTCACGCCCCTAACGTTAGCGCCGAAGCCCCGGCCGGTAGCAGGGTGGCGAGGCAGAAGAGGAGGTGCGAGTGTCGGACGCGGGACCCGGCGATGACGCGCTTCTGGTTCCCGATCCGATCCCCTCGTCGTCCGACGCCACCCGGCTGGTGCTCGACGCCGACCAGATCGCTCGGGCGTGCGCCCGGATGGCGCACCAAATCCTCGAGGCGAACCGCGGCGCAGCGGGCCTGATCCTCCTCGGCATCCCGACCCGCGGCGTCACCCTGGCTCACCGGTTGGCGGCGGCGATGGCTGCCGTGGAGGGTACCCACATCCCCGTGGGCGCCCTGGACGTGACGATGTACCGCGACGACCTGCGGCGACAGCCGACCCGGGCGGTGCACCACACCGACGTGCCGGCGCCGGTGGACGACGGCGTGGTCGTGCTGGTCGACGACGTCCTCTACTCGGGGCGTACGGTGCGGGCGGCCCTGGACGCGCTGGGCGACCTCGGCCGGCCTCGGGCGGTCCGGCTGGCCGTGCTGGTCGACCGCGGGCACCGCGAGCTGCCGATCCGCGCCGACCACGTCGGCAAGAACATCCCGACCCGAGCCGGCGAGCGCGTACGCGTCCGGCTGGAGGAGCTGGACGGAATCAGCGAGGTCACCATCGTGCCGGCGGCACCCGAAGACCTGGAGACACGATGACGCCTCTCGCTGAAACTCACGTGCACGTGACTTCCTGCGGCGATACCTCTGTTGCAACCTGGGTATCGCCGCAGGAACCCACGTGCACGTCAGTTCCAACGGCGGCCGGACGAGGGTGGGCGACGCGCTGATGCACCATCTGCTGTCCGCCGCCGACCTGGACACCGACCAGGTCACCGCCATCCTGGACCTTGCCGAGGAGATGGCGCAGGTGCAGATCCGTCCGGTCAAGAAGCTGCCGGCGCTGCGCGGGCGGACGGTGGTCAACCTGTTCTTCGAGGACTCGACCCGGACCCGGTCCTCCTTCGAGCTGGCGGGCAAATGGCTGTCGGCCGACGTGATCAACATCAGCGCCAAGGGGTCCTCGGTCTCCAAGGGTGAGTCGCTGCGGGACACCGTGCTGACCGTCGCCGCGATGGGGGTGGACGCGCTGGTTATCCGTCACCACGCCTCCGGTGCGCCGTGGCAGGCCACCCAGTGGTTCGCCGAGCTGGGCATCCAGGCCGCCGTGCTCAACGCCGGCGACGGCACCCACGAGCACCCGACCCAGGCGCTGCTGGACGCCTTCACCATGCGCCGGCACTTCCGTACGACGGGCGGGCTCGGCGAGTTCGCCGGCCGGACGGTCGTCATCGTCGGCGACCTGACCCATTCCCGGGTCGCCCGCAGCAACGTGCTGCTGCTGGCCACGCTCGGCGCCCGGGTGATCGTCGTCGCGCCACCGACGTTGCTCCCGGCCGGTGTGGGCTCCTGGCCGGTGGAGGTGGAGACCGATCTCGACCGGGTGCTGCCGGAGGGCGACGTGGTGATGATGTTGCGGGTGCAGCGGGAGCGGATGTCCGGCGGCTACTTCCCCACCCCGCGGGAGTACACCGTCGGCTACGGGCTGACCCGCGACCGGCTCTGCGCCCTGAAGCCCGGCGCGGCGATCTGTCACCCCGGACCGATGAACCGCGGGCTGGAGATCTCCGCCGACGCCGCCGACGCCGCCGGCTCGCTGATCCTGGACCAGGTCTCGGCCGGGGTGGCGGTGCGGATGAGCGTGCTCTACCAGCTGCTGGGCGGAGCGGAATGAGCACCGGCGTCGAGGGGGGTGTGCCCGTTCGGATGGGCGCGAGCACCTGGGGCATCGAGGCGGCGAGCGACCTGCTGATCACGGGCGCCGATCTGGCCGGTGCCGGCCGGGCCGACCTGCTGATCCGCGACGGGCTCTTCGCCGATCCGGCCGACGCGGCGCCGGCGACCGAGACCATCGCCGCCGACGGACTGGTCGCCCTACCCGGGCTGGTCGACCTGCACACGCATCTCCGCGAGCCG